>NZ_JAKILE010000014.1:0-155393 GCF_023283775.1 Shewanella seohaensis | reverse complement strand
CGCCTAATTTAAAGGCTAAGGTGTAATCTCGTTGTGTGCGCTTACGGCTTGAGTTAATTGATGTTGTCATAAAGAAATCCTCTTTATGTCAACGTATTTCAGGACGAGACAATGATCAATAAAAAAGCCGAACCCTAAGGTTCGGCTTTTAATGCTAAAGATGACGCGTTACGCTCAACTCACTGAATCTACAGATTCAATCCGTAATGTATCAACATCATTAACTCAGCAGGATATGGTTTAAGATACGCTTCTCCGAGATCGGATAAGCCGTTCCTAGGGCCTGTGCAAAGCAAGACACCCGGTATTCTTCAATCATCCAACGGGCTTCAATCAGTGCCGCTGGCACGGGCTGTGAGCGCGGCACCTTGGCAAGTTGCGCCGCTAAGGCCTCCTGCACTTTCGTGATACTTTGCATATGCAAACGGTCACGGGTCGGATCCACGGGCAACTTATCGATACGGGTTTCAATCGCTTTTAAGTAACGCGCCACATCCGCTAAGCGATTCCAACCACAGGCTTCGACGAATCCCTTGAATACTAATTGGTCTAATTGGCTTTGAATATCACTCATCGCAAAAGCGATATCTAAGCTAATTTTTCCCTTAGTCCGTTTTTTAATGCCCTGATAGAGCGTCAAAATCTGCTCCACTTTTAGGGCAATTTGCTCAGCCGTTGGATTCAACTCTTGGCGCACCCAATCCTTGGCCTGCTCAAACTGGGCGGCATCGCGCACATCCAGCGCCTTTTCATCGAGTAATTGCTGCACCGCTGCGGCAATAATGTCATCAATCAGAATTTGCACTTGGCCAAATGGATTGAAATACATTGCTAATTTTGCCTTGTTCGGCAGCGCCTGTTGCAGGTGTTTTACCGGCGATGGAATATTGAGTAACAGCAAGCGACGTAGACCTTGACGATGCGCCGCCAGCGCCTCAAATTCATCATCAAATAATTTGATGGCAACTGAGTCTTTATTATCAATCAGCGCGGGGAAAGCCCGCACTTGATAGTTACCCTTACGCTGTTCAAATTGTTTCGGCAAGTCGCCAAAGGACCACTCGGTGAGCGCATCTTTCTCTATGCCCTTATCCGCCACTTGACGAATCGCCTTAGCGACCACGCCCTGTAACTCGGCCTTTAAGGTATCGAGTACTCGCCCCTGTGCGACTAACTTGCCCTTGTCGTCCTCAATCTTAAAGTTCATCTGCAAATGCGCTGGCATCTGCGTGACATCAAAATCTTCAGGATTGACGCGGGTGCCACTCATACGCAAAAGCTGTTTGCACATGGCGTCGAGTAAACTGGCGCTAAAGGGCTGCATCGCCTGTACGCAGGCTCGGGCATAATCGGGCGCAGGCACAAAGTTACGTCTTAGTCCCTTAGGCAAAGACTTAATCAGAGCGACACATTTCTCCTCACGCATCCCCGCCACCAGCCAATCGAAATCTGTATCATCGATTTGATTGAGTAGCGCCACTGGGATATGCACAGAAACGCCATCATCACTCGCCGCAGGATCAAAGTGATAACTCAGTTGCAAGCGAATATTGCCCTTGTGCCAAGTGTCGGGGAAATCGAGCGCCGAGATGTGATCGGCACTGCGCTGCATCAATAGTGACTTATTAAAATCGAGTAAATCGGGCTGAGTTCGGCGCGCTTCTTTCCACCAGCTAAAGAACTTAGGCGCGTTATAGATGCCTTCGGGAATGCGCGGCTCGTAAAAGTCCATCAACACTTGTTCATCAACCAAAATATCGCGGCGACGGGACTTATGCTCGAGCGCTTCGACATCCTCCAATAACTTTTGGTTTGCGATAAAGAAGGCTTCTTTGGTCTGTAATTGCCCTTCGGCAAGTGCGCTACGGATAAAGATTTCCCGCGCTTCAACAGGATTAATCGGCCCATATTGCACGCGGCGGCGATGCACCACGGTCAAACCGTAGAGTACTTGGTTTTCAAAGGCAATCACACTGCCCTGTTTTGCCTCAAAATGCGGCTCTAGGTGATTCTTTTTAATCAGATGCGCCGCTAACGGCTCAAGCCACTCAGGCTCAATTTTGGCGCAGCAGCGGGCAAATAGCTTAGAGGTTTCGGTCAGCTCCGCCGCCATGATCCATTTCGGGCCTTTTTTCGCCAGCGGTGAACCTGGGAACACAAAAAACTTACGATTGCGCGCGCCTAAGTACTCGTTGTTATTGTCCTTAAAGCCGATATGACTCAGCAGACCCGATAACAACGCACGGTGCAGCGCATCGTAGTTGGCTGGCGTCTCGTTTAAGCGCCACTTTAAATCGTGAACCGCTTGTTTTAGCTGAGTATATAAATCCTGCCATTCACGTACACGCAGGTAGGCTAAGTACTCGTCGCGGCATTTTTTACGGAACTGGCTGGCGGATAATTCCTTTTGCTGCTCTTTTAAGTGCTGCCATAGGTTCACCCAACTGACAAAATCTGAATGGGGATCGGCAAAACGGCGATGGGCCTCATCGGACGCCTGCTTTTTATCCATGGGACGCTCGCGGGGATCTTGAATCGACAGACCCGCGGCGATCACTAACACTTCCTGCAAACAGCCCAGCTGATGACTCTCCACCACCATACGCGCTAAACGCGGATCTACCGGGATCTGCGATAACTGTCGCCCAAGCGGCGTTAACACAATATTGCCCTTCTGCTGCTTAACGGCTTGTAATTCCTCAAGCAGTAAGAAGCCATCGCGAATATGGCGCTGATCGGGCGGCTCAATAAAGGGGAACGCCGCAATATCGCCAAGTCCAATGGCGAGCATCTGCAAAATCACCGAGGCTAAGTTTGTGCGTAGGATTTCTGGATCGGTAAACGCGGGACGACTGTTAAAGTCCGCCTCATCGTATAAGCGAATACAAATACCCGGGCCAACGCGGCCACAGCGGCCTTGACGCTGATTGGCACTGGCCTGTGAAATGGGCTCGATGGGCAGGCGCTGCACCTTAGTGCGATAACTGTAGCGGCTGATCCGCGCTGTGCCTGGGTCAATGACATAACGAATACCAGGGACTGTCAGCGACGTTTCCGCCACGTTAGTGGCAAGCACGATGCGACGCCCAGTATGGCTGCTGAATACCTTGGACTGCTCGCCGTAGGAGAGGCGCGCATACAGCGGCAAAATCTCGGTATCGCGGTAATTGCGACGGTTAAGCTGCTCGGCGGTATCACGAATTTCCCGCTCGCCGTTCATAAAGATCAGAATATCGCCCAAGCCTTCGGCGACTAATTCGTCAACGGCAGCAAAAATCCCTTCGATTTGGTCGAGATCCGCTTCGGTATCTTGCACCAGCGGGCGATAACGGGTTTCCACCGGATACGTCCGGCCAGAGACTTCGATAATAGGTGCATTATTGAAATGCTTAGAAAAACGCTCAACATCGATAGTCGCCGAGGTGATGATGATCTTAAGATCGGGGCGTTTTTTTAAAATTTGCTTGAGGTAACCCAAGATAAAATCGATGTTGAGGCTGCGTTCGTGCGCCTCGTCGATAATGATAGTATCGTATTGATCTAAATAGCGGTCTGAGGTGAGCTCCGCCAGTAAAATCCCGTCAGTCATCAGCTTGATATAGGATTCACTCTTTAAGGCATCGGCAAAACGCACCTTAAAGCCCACCACTTCGCCGAGCGGACTTTGTAATTCTTCGGCAACACGTGTCGCCACGCTGCGCGCCGCTAACCGTCGCGGCTGGGTATGGCCAATAAAGCCGCGACTACCAAGGCCCAGTTCTAAACAGATTTTCGGGAGCTGAGTGGTTTTACCCGAACCGGTTTCACCCGCGATGATCACCACTTGGTTTTCACTGATGGCTTTAGCGATCTCTTCGCGCATGCCGCTAACGGGCAGATTATCTGGATATTGGATTTTCGGGCGCGCCTTAAGGCGCTGCTCGACCTTTTCGAACGCTGCTTGCGCCTGCTCGGCAAGTTTGGCTAACTCTTGGGTTTTCTTATCAGAATCGGCTTCTTTATTGAGCTTAAATAAACGGCGGCGGATCCGCGAGGCATCACTTTGAAAGCACTGCTTGAGAAAGTCGCTCGATAGCGGATGTTTGTCAGAGTTCAAAACCAAATTCCATTGCTAGCATCGAAAACAGCGATCCTAGCAAGGAACGGAACGTATTGGTACGACTAATTTGGCCTCAAAAGGATGAAAAATAGGCAAATTAATCACCTTTTGAAGGGCTTAGCGCTTAGAGCTTAGGCGGGTGCTAAGTAACATTGCTGCATATACACATTCATGGCGCGCAGCACATTCGTGCGGTTAATGGTGCCGACGACTTTGCCCTGCTCAACCACGGGATAAATCTTAGGTTTAGAGCCAAGCATTTGCTCTGCTAATTGCAAAATGCTGTCATCGGGACCGACATACAAGACTTCGGTGCGCATACAATCTTTTACCACTGAGGTCATATCACAGTGATAACTGCTCTTTAGCATCACGGCTAAACAATCTTGCTGGGATAAAAAGCCCACTAAATCGCCGTTATCATCCACGACGGCGGCACCCATCTTGTTATTGTCTAACAGTTTTTCAACCGCAGTGGCCAGCGACATATTGGCGCGTAGCAATACGGGTTGACGATCCATATGGTCGCGTATTTTTATTGAATCCATAGCAATCTCCCCAATCTATCCTTTACCAACTCAACTCGGCTTACGCTTTGAGTCTAGTCAAAATCTCGCAAGTGGTAAGCGATTAATATCGATTGGAGTTATCTATTTACTTAGCGGGAAGGAAATTGGGCGAATAAAAACGGTGATTTAGAGGGGTAACACTGGACCTACAAACGCCATTTTGAGTGGGATAGCTAAGAGATATTGCCTTAGCGCATGTTAAGCACGCGCTAAGGCATTAGGCTGTAACCTTATTGGTCTTGCCAAATCATCACTTGGGCAGGCTCACCATTACTACGGGTGGCGCGGTACATGCCTTCGGTGTTAAATGGCGTAGCAATATTGCCCCTGTGGTCGACCGCTATCACACCACCAGAGCCGCCAGCGGTGATAAGGCGTTGATTAATCACTTCATCTGCCGCTTGAATAATGGATTTTTGCTGGTATTTCACCTTAGCGCAGATATCGCCCGCCACTTGGTAGCGAATAAAAAACTCGCCGTGGCCCGTGGCAGACACAGCGCAAACGCCGTTTTCGGCATAGGTGCCAGCCCCAATCACGGGCGAGTCACCAATGCGACCAAAACGCTTAGCCGTCATACCACCAGTGGAAGTACCCGCCGCTAAGTTACCGTTTTTATCTAAGGCGACAGCTCCAACGGTACCAAATTTATAATCGAGATCTTTCATCTCAATACCCGCAATTTGATCTGATTTTTCAGCCGCCTGCAGTTTTTGTCTGGCATCGAGTAATTGCTGATAACGGGCATCGCTATCGAAATGGCTATTAGGTACCAGTTTAAAACCTTGGGTTAAGGCAAACTCCTCGGCGCCTGCGCCCGACAGCATGACATGCTCGGACTTATTCATTACGGCTAAGGCCAAATCGATGGGATTAGCGATATGGCGCACGCCTGCTACGGCGCCCGCATTCATGGTTTTACCATCCATAATCGACGCATCTAACTCGTGGCCGCCATCATAGGTGTAAACCGAACCGACGCCGGCGTTAAACAGCGGACTATTTTCTAATACATTGATAGCGGTTTGCACCGCGACTAAGCTATCACCGCCCTGCTCGAGCACTTTTGAGCCTTTATCGACGGCCTCTTTAAGCTTGTCTTTGTAAGCCTGACGCAGCTCTGGCGTGAGGTTGGCCTTAGAAATCGTGCCAGCGCCACCGTGGATCGCAATGGCAAAAGGTTTTTCATTCGCTTGGGTATTTTGTGACATAAAAAGTGCACTCGAGAGAATTAAACTAAAGGTGGCTAATTTTATTTTCATTATTTACATCCCCTTAAACAGTAACGTCCTTTGTAACCATTTCAATGACTAATTTCAATCATCTCCTTGCCTGTTGCGGCTATTCTGGCGACAATGAACTCACATCACAGGGATTATAAAGTGCAGCGATACTTGCAAATAACGTCATTATCTTTTCGTCTTCATTTGCTACTTGGCCTGAGTTTAGTGACATCGGGGGCGATGGCCGCCGATAACTTGTTAACGCTTTCAGTGAACGGGGTCGACGAAGCCCTAAAGCGTAATATTCTCGCCCACTTAGGTGCTATGCCCGACTCCGAAGTGCAGCGCCGAGCCTTCTTATTTAACGTGGAAGACAATGTCTCCACCGCCCTCGAGTCCATGGGCTATTACCATGGTGAAGTGGAAGAACAGTTAGTCGAAAAAGAAAAAGGCCCGTGGGAATTAAAGCTCACGGTCAAAGCGGGCGAACCGGTAAAGATTCAATGGGTTGATATTAATTTCTCTGGTGAGATGCTCGACGATCGCGCCTTCGATAAGTGGCTTGCAGAGGTCAACATCAAGCCTGGGGATACGCTCAACCATGGGGTGTATTCCGATGTTAAATCCCAACTGGTGACGCTTGCCTTGGCAAGGGGCTATTTCGATGGCGAATTCACTGAGTCGCAAATCAAAATCAACCGCGATTTAAACACTGCGCAAATTAGCCTGCATTTTAACTCAGGCGCACGTTACCATTTTGGACAAGTGAGCTTTGATGGGCAGACCTTAGAGCCGGATATTCTCACTAAACTTATCCCCTTCAAGGAAGATGCCGCCTATTCGACCCGTAGGGTCAGCGCTCTAAACCGCCAGTTGTTGGATACGGGTTATTTCGCCAATATCAAGGTCATACCACAAATCGATCAGGCAAAGGATAACCAGTTGCCCGTCAAGGTGGAACTCACCAATAAGGCCAGCCACTCAATTGAATTAGGTCTCGGTGGCGACATAGGTCAAAGCGCAGATAAAACCTTCGATCCGCGAGTACGGGTCACTTGGCGTACGCCACAAATCAATAAATACGGTCACTCCCAAGAGACCAGTTTAGAGTGGTCGCCTGACAGGCCTAAGTTTTTAACCACTTATACGATTCCGCTGACTCATCCCTTAGACGATCAACTGAAAATTCGCCTAGGCTTGCTGCGGGATAAATACGGGGTAACCCAGATTTACGAGCCCGAGAACCGCGATTTTCGTAACACAGGACAATTGGAGTCGACTAAGTATTTGCTCGGGCTACTCAGGCAGCAACGCTTAGATAATCAATGGCTGATGACCTATTCCCTCGATGCGATTCGCGAGGAATATACTCAGTCCGATACTGATTACAGCCCCAGTTTTTATCTGGCGGGAATTAACTTTTCTAAAACGACCCGTGGGGATAACTCACTCGATCCTAAGTCCGGTTTCAGGCAAATGTATAGCCTAGATTATGCCGATCCTTATCTTGGCTCCGAGACACGCCTTGCCCGCTTACAGGCCAAGTTTAAGTGGATTGACACCTTTTTTGATAACCACAGAATCGTGGCGCGTATGGATCTCGCCGCCAACCTAGCCAATGAAAATGAGCTGGCCTTTATCCCACCATCACTGCGCTATTTTGCCGGTGGCGACCAAACCATACGTGGTTATGGCTACCAAGAACTTGGGCCTTATCTCGATTACATCGATGCCGATGGCAAAGTCAATCGTGAAGTTATCGGTGGTCGTTATCTCATGGTTGGCAGTTTGGAATATCAATATTACGTCACCCCAACTTGGCGTGTTGCTACCTTTGTGGATGCGGGTAACGCCTTTGATAACAATCAGTTTGAACCCGTAGTCTCAGTGGGTGGTGGTATCCATTGGATCTCCCCCATTGGCCCAATTAAGTTAGATTTAGGGGTTGGTTTGAAAGAGACAGACACCATTGACCGTTCATGGCGTATTCACTTAACCATGGGGACAGAGCTATGAGCAAGCCCCCTATTCATGAGCCTAATGCAACGGCTCAACAAGAGAATCAAACGCCTGAACAATTGTCTTTGGAACAAAATCCAACGTGCGTGCAGCCCAAAACACTTAAGCTGCGCATTTGGCAAATATTTAAACTCTGCACGCGGATTATTGTTTACGTTCCCTTAAGTCTTTTGGTGTTAACTGCATTACTGCTCGGGACTGAAATTGGCTCTCGGATAACTGTGGGTTTAGCCGATAAGTTTGTGCCCGATCTGGCGCTCACCTACACCTCTGGCTCGTTAAATAAAGATCTCACCTTAGCCCACGCCAGTTGGTCGATGGATGGGATTAAGGTCGAGCTCAAGGATTTACATTTGGCATGGCAACCCACTTGCCTACTACAAAAGCAGCTGTGCGTGAATGCCTTAACGGCGAGCCAAATCGATGTCAATATCGATACCGAGGCCTTAAGCTCAGGTTCCACTGAAGTCGACGTAACCCCCGAAAATGATCAGCCGAGTGAACTGGTTCTGCCCTTTGGCATAAAGCTCGACAGCGCCGAACTGAACAACATCAATATTGCGGTCGATAAGATGCGCTTTTCGGCCAATCATATTCAAACCGCTGCCACTTGGTTTGCCGAAGGACTGACGGTCGAGCAGCTTAGCAGTGAAGGCTTGGCTGTATTAATTCCTACCGACGACAGCCCTGCGCCAGACACACAGGCCACCGTTCCTCAAGTCGATAGCACACAAGTCACTGACACCAAGGCAGCCGAGACAGCTGCAACTTCTGCGGCAGAAACCACGACCGCAGCGGCGAGCACTCAGCCTGAGACCGAAAAATCAGCAACCATAGCGGCGACAGGAAGTGCTAAAGCTTCAGCGGACAAGCCAATTGTCGGTAATGACTCGGAAAAAACTGCCGCAAATCCTCAAGCAGATAAACAAACGGAAGAAAACGCCGATAAGCAAGCATCTACAGAGGAATGGGCACTTGCCCATTTACCACAGGTTTTTATGCCTTTCCCGGTGGATGTCAAGCATCTCAGTTTAGACAACAGCCGTTTACAGATTGGTCCGCGCGAAGATCTGTTTAGCCATATCGAGCTTCAAGGTCAATTTGCCAAGTATCAGTTAACCCTAGAAAAACTGCTGCTTGCCCATCGTTATGGCGAAGTGTCTGTGGTGGGTCAACTCGCCCTCGAACAGGACTACCCGCTCGCGCTTGAGGTTCAGGCCAATGTCACTCAGGTTGCCGAGTTGCCAGAACTGACCCATCAACAATTAAGCCTAACCCTTAGCCAAAGCGTCGGACAACTCGGGCTCCATGCCCTTGCCAAAGGGGATGTGGATTTTAGTCTCAATGGACAATTGACCCTCAAAGATCCCACGCTGCCCTACAAGGTCAAACTGGAAAAAGTGCGCGCACAGTGGCCGCTGCAACATGCCGAGTATCTCGTCAGCGACCTCAATCTCGACAGCCAAGGCTCCCTCACTCAACAGGCCGCGACGCTTAATGGAAATGTCATCACACCTTTCCATAAAGTGTTAGCCATTAGCAGTGAGCTTCATCATCAGGATGCAAAGCTCGATATTAAGCAGTTTACTGCGAAGGGCGAACTAGGTTCGGTCGATGTGACTGGTGAGCTAGATTACGCTAAGGCGATCACTTGGAAAGCCAAGGTACTGCTCGATAACCTGAAATTACAGGAAATCACTCTGCCGGAAACTGCACAGACTCCAGAATCAACACCGACAAAGGACGCTAAAGCGCCGAGCACAAATACCGATAAGCCGGCGCCGGCAACTACAAATGCTCCAACCCCTGCTCCTGCGACAACAACTGCAACTACAAATGCAAAAGCAAGTGCAAGTGCAACGAGCAGCTTGCCAAACAGTTTAATCTCGGGCCAATTGCAGACCACTGGGCGCCTGTTAGATAAACAATGGCAAGTGGCGCTAACGGACACCCAACTGTCAGGCACAATGCAGGGTTATCCGTTTGATATCACTGCCGATGTCAGCATCAACGATAAACTGTATATCAGCGCAAAAGGTGTCAATGCCAAGGTATTGGGTTCCACCTTAACCTTAGCGGGCGAAACCAACAAAACCTGGAACCTTGAGGGTAAACTGCAAGTCCCCGATTTCGGTTTATGGTTGCCCCAAGCCAGTGGTCAATTGCAGGCCGATATCAATGTCACTGGGGAAGAGAAACATCCACAAGTCGAGTTAACCGCGCAACTGGTCGATCTGGTGCATCAAAATATTAAGCTCAGGGAGTCAACACTCAAGGCTTACTATAAGCCTTTGGATGCCCATGAGTTTGCCCTATCACTCAAATCAAAGGCGCTGCAACTTGGCTCACAGAGTTTAGATACCGTAACCTTGGGCAGTAAGGGCGATATTCAAAACCAAAAACTCACCCTCAGTGCCACAGGGGATCTTGGGCTCGAGCTTGGCGTCACTAGCCAATACGATATGAAAAAATCCCAACTGCAGGCGCAGGTGAATAAAATCAACTTGGCAACCCCCGTCGGACGTTGGGAGATTGATAAGGATATTCTTGTCGGCTGGGATCAAAATAAGTCCAAAGGTAATATCAGCCCTTTCTGTCTAGTGAATCCCAACAGTAAGGTTTGCCTCGACAATCAAGTGACCATTGGCAAAACTGGTGATGCTCAGCTCAGTTATGCGGGCAATCTAGGCAAACTATTAGTGCCTGTATTACCAAACAATATGCAGTGGGACGGCAGTTCTTCACTGTTGGCAAACTTTGCTTGGGCGGCGGGACGTAAACCCACGGCCAATGTAGACTTTAATTTTACTCCCGGTAGCATCAAGCTTAAACGAGCCAAAAACCGTGAAGTCACCATTAATTATCAACAGCTTGATTTCAAAGCTAACTTAGATGCTAAACGACTCCTCTCGTCAATTAGCTTTGAATCGGAAGATGTCGCCAGTTGGCAGAGTGAGGTCACGGTCAACGTGACGCCGGACAGAACCTTGTCGGGTTATGCCAATATCAAGCAAATTAACCTGCAACCTTTAGGCGAGTTTTTCCCACAGCTCAATACCCTCGAAGGCTTGCTAACCAGCAGATTAAACTTTGCTGGCACCTTGGATGCGCCAGAAGTGTCGGGCAATGTGTCCTTAACCCAAGGCGCCCTCGCATTGACCGCCAACCCTACGCTTATCAATAAAATAGACATGTCGATGGACTTGGGTGGCCAACAGGCATCCCTCAAAGGCCGCTGGATGATGGGCAATGGTTTGGGGCGTGTTACAGGTGATATGCGCTGGCCTCAGGGACAATTCAGTGGCGAGCTTGCGATTAAGGGCGACAAATTAGCCGTAATCCAACCGCCACTTGCGCTACTTGATGTCTCGCCCGATCTCACCATCGCCTTTAGCAGTCAACAACTCGAAGTCAAAGGGGTTGTCGATGTGCCTTCGGGTAATATCAAGATAGTCCAGCTCGCCGAGGGCGGTGTTGCCCTGTCGGAAGATGTGGTCTTCGATGACTCTATTGCCGCGGCGCAACCTAAAGCAAGCCCCTATGCCATTGTGGCTGATCTGAACATTAATGTCGGTAACGACTTAAAAGTAGATGGCATGGGCCTTAAAGGTAAACTGCAAGGAACCTTAAAACTGCAGCAACAGGCGTTCCGCCCACCACTGCTGTTTGGCGATATTAAAGTCAAACAAGGCAGCTATAAGTTTATGGGACAAACCCTGAAAATCCGTACAGGTGAAGTGCAGTTTGTCGGCCCGACCTCAGTGCCTAACTTAAATATCGAAGCTATTCGTGAAATTAAGAGTGAAGATCTGGTCGCAGGAGTCCGTGTCACAGGCACACCTGCCCGCCCAGTGGTGACCCTGTTCTCTAACCCTGCTAAGGAGCAAGCGGAGATCCTGTCTTACATTATCAAAGGCAGCGGTTTTAACAGCAGCAATAACGAGCAAAATAATTCGTTGATGATGGGGGCGGCGCTGGGCTTAGGTTCACAGGTCGGCGGCGGTGGCGCCATCAATAACATTGGCAGTACCGCCACGGGGATTATTGAAGAGTTTGGCTTCTCGAACGTACAACTGGACACCAACGATGAGGGCCGCGTGGCGATCAGTGGCTTTATCGGTGATAACCTGATGGTGAAATATGGCGTTGGAGTATTTAACCCAGGGTATGAGATGACGGTTAGATACTACCTGTTATCGCAACTCTATCTGGAAACAGTATCGGGCACCTTAGGCCAATCTCTCGATATCTATTACAACTTCAATATCAAGTGATGCTCCCCCGCGTAGCTAGGTTGCGCGGGGATACTTTTATGTTCTTGTTCGTTAAAAAACAGCCACAAAAAAAGCGCCCTATAGGCGCTTTTTTGCTCCAATCACGCAATTAAGCGTAAACGAAGTCAACGTGCTCGATCATTGGCTTGAACGCGTGACGTTGCATAGCTTGTGCACGAACACCAACTTCTTTGCCATCTAAAACGATAGTTACAACAGAAGTGTAGAAGTCTTCGTTAGTTTGAATGTTGATGATGTCTTTGTGATCAAAAACAATAGAAACTGGCTCTTTGCCTGCGCCGTAGATAACAGCAGGAACTTTACCTGCATGACGTAGGCGGCGGCTCGAACCTTTCCCTATTTCAGTGCGGGTTTGTGCTTGGATAGTGTAAGACATGTGTTTCTCACTTAAATTTAGAGTAAAAACCGTCACCATTTTCGACCAATGGTGACTCATATAAAGCGCGCGCATACTAACACAGTTACTCGGCAGGTACAAGAACAGCCCCACTCTTAAAGCTGAATGATACCGAGCGGCTATCGTTATAAATCACAAAGAGTATTTATTGAATTGGAAAACTTGTTTGTGGGCTGTTAAATAGCCGAAGCGGCTTTGATCTGAATCAAAAAACCCGCGATCTTGATCACACTTAAGCCAGTCGATGCCTGCTAAGCTCGGGCAAATTTTGTCACTTTAGTCTTGTCAAACATGCGTCACGAGCTGTATTTATTGCAACAAGAAAATCGTCTTTCATGCCAATTAGCCCGTGAACTCGTCACACTTATCGAAACTGTACCCTATCAGCAGACCACGATCGAATTGAAACTGTTAGAGCTGCTCGCCTGCACTCAACAAAAAAATCGTAGCTTACTGATGTTGATGCAGCTTTGTGAATCATCCGCCGTTGAAGGCCAACGACTCAGGCAATTTAAGTTTTCACAGTGCCTCAATCAGCATGTGAACGACTGGCAACAACACCGGGAAATGAACAAGCTTGGGCAACTCTTTTTGCCGCTGTTAAAACATTATTTGCAGGATATTCAAGCACTCGAGCTGCAGTTTTATCAGCAGCTCTCAGTGCAAAACGATAAGACTACCAGTGGCGGACTGGGCCACAGTCAACATGCACAAAACCTGACTTAGGGTAATAACCCACTCCTCCTAATTTAAGCGATAACGCCGCATCACGAAGGGTCTTTAGGTTCACACCCGGGATAGCGATGTCCATTGCCATGCCTTGCATGTGATAACTTTTCTTTGCCACCCCACTGCTCTTACCCGCCAACATGGCGTTGGTCTTAGGTGAACGATAGCCAGAAATCACATGGATCTCATTCTCCGTATTGAGGGTACTCTTGAGGGTGTAGAGCAGATCGAATAAGCGTTTATCCATGGGCGCCGCCACATTCTGGCGATGATCCCGCAGCAAGTGACTAAAATCATTCAACACTTCGCTCTGGTAATGGCCGTCAATCCAATAACTGCCATTGTTATGCTCGCCCGTGTGGCGATTGTAGAGGCTGAGATCGCGAACCCCTTTGGTCGACCGACTTGCAAACGCTTTAGAAGGAATTAAAGAACACAATGCCACACCACTGAGGCCTAACAACAACTGCCTACGGGCAGGACAAAGTAACGTCACATCATCACCTTTTGTTCGTTTTTTGGACACTAAAACCGCAAATTATACTGAATCGCCATTCAGATCAAGCCTTGACTGGCTCACAAGATTTCAGATTTCAAAATCTCTTAAAAGTTCAGGTCGTTATAGAATGTAAAAAATTGATGCTGGCACCGCCTGGGTAAACTCAGCTTCTAAGTGATAAATATCATTGCGATATTGAATTTGCCCAGCATCATCAAGCCATGCTGTCCAATAAACCGTGTAGACAGGCATGGTATCTGACAGCGCGAACCATTGGGATTGAGTGGTATTAGGCGTTAATTTCTCCCAAAGGCGCGTATCTTTAACTAAGTGAGTTTGAAACCAGCGGGCCAGCTCCTCGACCTTTTCAACCCGAATGCAACCCGATGATAAGGCCCTATCGGTCTTTTTAAAGAGACTTGGCTCAGAAGTTCCGTGCAAATACACGCTAAAACTGTTATCGAAATGAAATTTATATCGACCTAAGGCGTTTTTCGCCCCGGGGCGTTGCACTAAACGATAGGGAAAATGGCTGGACGCCAACTCTTGCCACTCCTGTGGCGAATGTTCGACTCGCGCGCCGTCATAGTCGTAAACATCAAACCCGCGGTCCTGCAGGTAATGGCCATCTCGGCGTATATGGGGCAAGATATCGCGCCGCACTATGGTGCGTGGCACGCGCCACTGTGGATTGAGCACCACGCTGGAGATATGACTACTTAGCAGCGGTGTTGGCCGAGATGCTTTGCCTACTATCACTTTTGAATTGAGGATCACCTTCCCCGCCTCGACGAATTGCAACTCAAATGCTGGGATGTTTATCACCAGATAGCTTGCAGGTAAGGTGCGAGTAAAAAGCTGCTGCCTAAGGGTATTTTTCGCCAGCAGCTTTGCCCGAACATAAGGGGATTGATTAAGCCAATACAGGGTTTGCTTACCTATCACCCCATCCGCCTGTAAGCCATGCTGGGTTTGAAAGTCTTTTATTGCAATAACCAGTTCATCATCATAACGCATGGGATTGTTATCAGTTGCAGCCTGCTCAGTCCGTGCAACTGTTTCAGTTTGATTTGTTGCGTCTGACGAAATTCTGTCTGACTTAATGACTGGCTCAGATCCTAGTTCAGATACTGGCAAAGCTGCTTTATCGGCTACAGACTCGAAAGCCGTGCTAGGCATCTCTGCTAGAAAACCTAATAGGAAAAGGCGCTGTGCAATCGGCGCAATGAGCGGGCTCTCTTGCCCTGGACTAAGCTTATCTTCGAGGATGAGTGTCTCCCACGAAGAGGATCCCGCTAACGCCATCAATTGCTTCAACTTGAGGACCACAGCGCGAAAATACGTATCCTTAGGGATCAGTGCTGCCGATGAGCATGGCGCCGTGCATTCAGCTTGGACCTCGAGATACTGCCAATAGTTATCCAATTGCAGCTTCATTTGGCGAAGCATCGATTGCTCCTCATTATTCAGCGCCCTATGCTGCCACTGGATCAACTGTTGATAATTGGCGCTAAAAACCGGGCTAACATCGGCAAGACTCAAAAGTAAGGTTTGCCCTAGAATTTGCTCAACTGCAGTGTCTGGGTCAGCGACTTCAGCGGAGGTCGTCAGCACGGGCAGCTCAACCGTTTGTGGTTCAACGCTTAGAGGTGCTGTTACGAGTGGCTCGGCAGCATAGGATTCTATGACAGCAAGCGAAAGTCCCATCAACAATGCACCGAGTGGCCAGCGCTTAAGTGAGCTAAAGCTGCGGTTGGATGTATTAGGATTTAGCGTTAATCGACTCACAGGCATCATAAACGTCCCCTGTCACAGCAGATTCTTGACCGTAAAATTACCGCAAGTGCAAACATCGATACTCAATTCAGCAGTAATCTTGTGTTCACTATAGCTGAAGCCGTTGACGAAATGCAGGCGAGCAAAGGGATAAAACAAAAATGCCACTGACAGACGTCAGTGGCATTTCAATTCTTTGACAACAATTAAGCCCATTAAGCGGGGTGAATTGTTACCCTAAAAACGTGTTACCTAGCAGAAAGAGACCAAGTCTTCAGGCACAAACTGCTCGGGCAGCTTTTGCAAGCTTCGCAGCATCAGCGGATTGGCCAGCACCAGCGCCATTTCCTGACGGTTAAATAACGCCAAGGCACTCTGTTGGCACTGCGCCTCATGCACTTTTACGTGCACAATGGCTTCAACCGGTTCAATCGGTGTACCCGCCGCACGCAGTGGCTGCTTATCAACCATAGCCAAGTGCAGTTCCATTAACGCTGGATCTTTTAACACTTGCGCTAATGTCCAAGGTTGCTCGATGTGTGCCTGATAAGCAGCACGCGCCTCTTGAGCACGAATACAGATAGGCGCAGGATTACGCTCCTCTGGCGTGGCCAAAATGCCAATGCGTTTGAAGAACTCACCAATCTTGATAGAACCCGTCCACGCCGAAATCGGCACGGCTAACCACAGACCAATCAAGGCGGGGCTCATCCACGCAAGCAATGTTAAGGAGTCCAAAATGGCCGCATATCCTAACATCACGCCCGCCAACATATGCCAGCGGTGGCGATAGATCAGGGTTAACCAAGGCATGCTGCCATCGTCACGGCGCTGTGGAGACCAGCCACTGTCACGTCCCATCAGAATCGACATCACCGCACCACAGTGGATGAACATCATGATAGGTGCGATTAGCGCAGAGAGGATCACCTCAAATATCACGCTCAAAATCGCCTTGATGCGACCACCGACACTGCGGGCAAAGTTGCCATCTTTTAGCAGCAATAATACGCCGAAAATCTTAGGTCCGAACAACACGCCCATTGTGATATAGAACAATCTTAATGCCCTATCCGAGTCCATGATTGGCCATGTCGGGAACAGCGAGAATTGGTCGGTAAAATACTCAGGACGAATAAAGTGTGCCTGCAACGCGAGCATCAAACCGGTCAAAATCAATAATAACCAGAATGGCGATGACAGATACGCCATAATGCCCGTCATTAAGTGTAAACGGCTGACCCAATGCAAACCTTTGGTCGGCAGGATACGGGAATGCTGTAAGTTACCTTGACACCAACGGCGATCGCGCACGGCTAAATCGACAATTGATGGCGGACATTCTTCATAAGAGCCAGGTAAGTCGTAGGCAATGACCACACTCCAGCCCGCACGGCGAATAAGCGCCGCTTCGACGAAGTCATGGCTTAGGATATGACCACCAAATGGCGGTTTACCCTTAAGGTTTGGTAGACCTGCTGCGCCCATAAAGGCTTCGGTACGAATAATGGCGTTATGGCCCCAGAAGTTACCTTCTTTTTGTACCCACCAACCTAGCCCAGTACCAATCACAGGACCATAAATACGCGCCGCAAACTGCTGCAGACGCGCCATTAAGGTAGTGCCATTGATGAGCGATGGAATCGTCTGGATAAGTCCGGCGTCAGGATCGGCCTGCATACGTTGTGCTAAGCCAGTGATGGTCGATGACTCCATCAAACTGTCAGCGTCGAGCACCAATAAGTGATCGTAACGAGAGCCCCAACGGCGGCAGAAATCCGCCACGTTACCCGCTTTACGCGCCACGTTCTTACGACGGCGGCGGTAATACACGCGAGAATGTTTATGGGTTTCTTGGCGCAGCACTAAAAACGCCTGTTCTTCTAACAGGGCGATTTCAGGATCTGTAGTATCACTTAAGATAAACCAATCGAACGCATGACCATGCCCCGTTTGGGATAAGGCTTCCGCCATCACAGATACCGCGGAGAACACCCGATCAGGCGACTCGTTATAGGTTGGCATCAAAATCGCGGTGCGGGTATGTAGCTCGGTCTGCTCAAGCTCGTTTGGCTTGGGCTTTTTCAGCAACATGAAGAAGCCTGCGATACCACTACAAAACGCCAAGGCAATCCAGCAGAAATTAATCGCAAACAGCGCCAACATCAGATATTCGAGGGGAGTGATCCCTCCGATACTGAATACAGCGCCCATTTCGTAGATAGCAAAAGCAGACAGCGCCAGAGCTCCGCCCACGACAAAGAATCGACGGGATACCTTAGAACGTACACCATTGGCAACGGTGCTACGACGCGGAAATCCTTCAGGCATTTGGCTTAAGCTTTGGGGTTCCATTGCGCCTGGCCTTTCATTAGGCATAGCGCTACCACCCACGAGCACTTCAGTCTCAAGAACCGAATTCTCGGATACAGTCATATTATGTCGCTCCGTCATGGACCTTAAAGCGTCCAGCGATAGAGCCAGGTTTCAACCTGACGCGGTGTTGAGAACTTGAGTTCGGCACGTAATTCGATAAGTTCCTTATCTTCTGGCTCCAACTCAAACGCGAGGCGATAACCATTGTTAGCCGCGTTACGCGCAATAACCACATTTGAAATCACCCCACCGGAAGACTCAACCTTCGCGAGCGGTAATTCATCGGGCATGGCGCCGTTAAGATGATAATCCACGACAAACAAACGTCTTGGGGTCGCTTTTGCGATGTCGGCACGACCACTTGCAGTACGACTCACCACGACAGAATTGGTTTTCGCCACTGGCTCCTCGCCCCAGCTCATACGGTAAGCAAAATGATATTCGCTGCCCGCAGGAATAGGCTGACGCGGCTTCCAGAAGCTCACGATATTATCATGAATTTCTGATTCTGTTGGAATTTCTGTCAGAACGACTGCACCTTGGCCCCAGTTACCCACAGGTTCAATCCACAAACTTGGACGACGCTCATAGTGGGCTTCGAGATCTTGATAAGAGGCATAATTGCGTTCACGTTGAATTAACCCAAAACCCTGTGGCGAGTTGTCAGAAAACGCACTTACCTGTAATTGGCGTGGGTTAGCCAGTGGGCGCCATAGGTGCTCACCGCGGCCGTTAAACATCAACAAACCGTCTGAATCGTGGACTTCGGGTCTAAAGTCGTCGGTATCGTGGCGGCCATTGAGTGAATGTAAGAACATGCTAGTGCTTGGCGCTAGACCCACTTTGCTGAGTTCGACGCGAGGGAATAAGGTCGCTTCAACGTCGATTTGGGTGTTGTCACCAGGACGTACCGAGAAACGATACGCGCCCGCTACACTTGGACTATCGAGCAGAGCATGAACCACGATCAAGTTGCTGTCGTAGGAAGGACGTTCAACCCAAAAAGCGCGGAAAATCGGGAACTCTTCCCCTTCAGGGTCTGCGGTTTTCAAGGCTAAACCACGGGCAGATAAACCATAGGAGTTACCTTTACCTAAGGCACGGAAATAGCTCGCACCTTGGAACACCATCAGCTCATCATAAACGCCATTAGTGTTTAACTGGTTATGAATGCGAAAACCTGAGTAACCAATGTCATCATTTGGCAACGCTTGAGTGATAACCTCACCCGCAGTGAAATACTTAGGCTCGTAGGCTAAGTGAGTCGCTTGGTTAGCTTCAACAATGGCAATTTCGATTAAATCTTGGAAATAGAAGCCACGGTGAAACATTTGCATTTGGAATGGTAAACCTTGGTCACGCCAAATCGACGAAATCGGGTTAAAGCGAATGTCACGGTATTCATCGTAGGTTAACTTAGCGAGGCCTGCTGGCAGCGGATCCTTTAATACCACATAAGGTTTAGAAGCCAACTTGCGAGCTAACTTCACGACTGAGTCGCCATCAAAGGTGCCCGTTTTAGTAAATCTCACTTGATTTTTGTTCGCCGGCTGAGCCGTCGCCTTAGGTGGACTCACCACAGGTGTGGCGGGTTTGTTTTCAGCAGGCTTTGTCTCTTCAGCAAATGCCGAGCTCGACAGCGCAAATGCTGCGCTAAGCGCCAGTGAGCAAATGAGTGAAGAAGAAGGTTTAAACGATTGGCAACGCAACAAGCTAACCATAGGATAGGTAACCTAAAAATAAACTAAGAAATCAACGTTTTTTGTGTGCACAGTGAAATTTTTTTACCGCTGTTTGAACGAAAAAAAACACAGGCTGTTACATATCGCGAAAGATATCAGAAGGAGTAAAAAACTCATAAATAAAGATGCAGTTAACTCCTTTTGCACGATACTATTTAGCAATATACTTATACCAATAAAGAATATCAAATTCGAATTAACAGACCAATTTGATCTTTAAAGGTTACAAGTGCTAATAAAGTGCTGCCAAGTTCGCATAATAGAAACAAAATCAATCTGTTTTGCAAATTTGCGATATCACTCATCTTAGCGATTTGCCCTAACTACAAATCTTAGATGATGCCTGCCAATACGCGAGCCAGCGGGCATAAAATAATTATGCTAAGGCTGCGAATTGCGTAGAAATACCATTTGGAATGTGGGTTACAGGGGGAGCGCAAGCGTGACCACTAAACCGCCATTTTCACGGGGCGTGATCGTCAATTCTCCTTGGTGTAAATCAATGATGTGGTGGCAAATGGACAGCCCCAATCCCGCGCCTATTCCTTCGTTTTCATTGACGCGGTAAAAACGCTCCGTCGCGCTGGCGATTTGCTCCAGAGTCATGCCCTGCCCGCGGTCGGCGATCTTTATCTCGACATGGGTGTGGGTGACTGCGGCACTGATACTAATCTCAGTTTCGACAGGACTGTATTTACAGGCATTTTCGATGATGTTTTTTAGCACAATCAGCAGGTAAAACCGATCGCAGTTGAGCGTTAATGCCGCATCGATCTCGATATGCCATTCATAGTCGGTGATCAGTGGCATTAGCTCATTCAGTGCATCTTCCACCATTGGCAGTAACGGATGAGGCTGCACATTGAGTTCGGCAATCGAATCGACCCGTGCAAGCAACAAAAGCTGCTCAACGGTGTGACTCATATGCTTCACACCGGCATCGATGGCTGCGAGGTGGATCCGCTCCGCATCACCCTCGCCCACTAAACCTTCTAAACCCTGTTGATGTAATTTAATCACGGATAAGGGGGTTTTTAACTCATGGGCCGCATCGGCACTAAAGCGACGTTCCCTGGCAATAAAGTGCGCAATGCTGCTGATATATTGGTTTAGCGCGCGGCGCACGGGCACGAGTTCCTTAGGCAGTGACATAGTGAGCGGCGTGAGATCGTTAGGCGAACGCGCCATTAACTCGCGCTCGAAGGACTTCAACGGCCGGAACAAGATGTAAAACAGCAAGCTGACGATAAGTAAGGTTAAGGGCACAACGATCAGCGGCACGATTACGGCATTGTGCATAATTTGCGAGACCAGCTCTTGGCGCACTTCATCTTGCTGGGCTGTGATGATCCAGACTTTGTGTTTAACCGAAAAAAAGCTGAACACATGCCACAGCTCCCCTTCAAACACTTTTTTGCTATAGCCTTGGACAAACTTAGTTATGGGTTGTCGGCCGATATTGTCTGAAAACACCAGCGCTTGCCCCGCCTCGCTCCAGATCTGAAATGCGAGTTTATGCTCATAGGCCAGCTTTAACGCATCGGCTTTTTGAGCAAAGGTACTGATCTGGCTATCGGGGACATGGAGAATTTGCGGCAGCTCTTGTGGCGCTTTGAAGTCGGCCTCATCGTGATAAAAAAGCTCAAGCATTTTCGCGCTTTGCAGCATTTGCGCATCAAATAACTCTTCGATTTGATGCTTAGAATCCCGGGTGCTGAACCAGCTTGAAATACCCACGGAAACCGAAATCCCCGAGAGCATCAGCAAGGTTAATAACAAACGTAATGAGTACACATCCAGCACCTTGAGTCGATTCACCCCGTAGTCCCCGTCGTTTATGGTGAGAGTAAACATGCCTAAAAGGCTGTTACTAAATACCGATAAACGCCGAGTTTGTCACTTAAATCCTGACTCTCGCGTTAATTTTCAGGTTAATTGACTTCGGTTAGGGTATAGCCAATGCCGCGTACGGTCTTAATCAAGTCATTGGCTAACTTTTTACGTAAATGGTGGATATGGACCTCAATCGAGTTGCTGCCAACCTCATCCCAGCCATAGGTTAACTGCTCGAGTTGATTACGGGTTAACACTCGGCCAGCGGATTGCGCCAGTTCGAGCAGCAGCTGAAACTCCCGACGTGATAGCGGCACATTTTGATCGCGAAAACTCACCTCACGGGTGTTGAGGTCAATACTTAATGCACCGATATTCAAACTGTTATTATCCAGACCATATTGCCGGCGGACGATCGCCCGAATACGCGCGGCTAACTCACGCACATCGAAGGGTTTACCTAAATAATCGTCGGCGCCAATATCGAGGCACTCGAGTTTGGTATCAAAATCCGTGTTGGCCGTGAGCACTATGGTCGGAATCGACACGCCCTCTGCCCGCCACGCTTTGAGTAGCTCCTTACCATTGCCGTCGGGTAAGCCTAAATCGAGCACTATGGCGCTAAAGGTTTCATTCTTAATGCCCACTAATGCTTGCTGATAACTATTTAGGTGGTCGACCTGCATTCCCATTTTGGCAAGGCTCAGGCAGATCCCTTGGGCTAATAACTCGTTGTCTTCCACTAACATGATACGCATTGATAATGCCCTATCGAAAAATACTAGATTGCACCGATTGCTCGGCTAAAAAGGCTTCGGCCTGCTCACCCTGTAACATGGCCATAGTGGCCAACATGCCTGCGGTGACGCAGTTTGGCCCAAGTACCGTCACCGAGCGCGGCGCCCCGCTCACTGGATAGCCGGTGCGCGGATCGACAATATGCCCATAACGCTTGTCATCAACTTCAATAAATCGCCGTGTATCACCACTGGTGGCTAAAGCACCTTGGGTTATTGCCAGCACTTTCGCGGCATGGTCGAGCTGCTGCGGATCTTCAATCCCCACCTGCCAAGGCACGGCATTTGCCACTGGACAAGCGATATCACCGCCAAAATTGACCAATACCGAAATCCCCGCATAGGACTCGGCAAGCTCATAGGCGACCCTATCGACCGCATATTCTTTGGCGATACCGCCAAAATCGAGCTGCATGCCTTGGGGCATCAACAACTCATGGGAATTAAATTCGATACGCTCAAAGCCAACTAAGGCTCGTGTTGCCTCGATATCCGCTTTGTCGGGCATCTTGGCATCGGCCGTAAAACGCCACAGCTGCATCAATGGGCACGCCGAAATATCGAAGAGCCCACCACTTAACTCAAAGCATTGTTTCGCAAAAGCCAACAGTTGCCAGGTTTCTTCATCGATGGCGCTGCGTTGCCCCTGAGCATGATTAAGCCGCCATAGCGGGTTACCCTCGATAAAGCGGCTGTATTTCTGCTCGATTCTTTGCGCCTCGCGCGCAGCCATATCGAGCATATCGTAGGCTATAGCCTCATCATGGCTTGCGATTAATAGCTCACACGGGCTAGCCATCGCCCTAAATTCGCCTAAATACCCCCAATCTCGACGCACGAGTCGATATGGCGGATTAGGGAAAACTGCTGGCATCTTCGTATCCTTATTCTGTGACTTCGCGTAACGCTCAATATGGGCAACACCTCCCATATTGAGCGCTTTGTTTGCGGCTCAGTAACAGAGTATACCTTTAAAAAGAATAACTAAACTGCGCCGTTATCGCCTTTTGGGTCGGGAATAAGTCGTAGTTTTGCAGCTCACCTGGGATCGTTGTGCCATTGTTTTTCGGATCCTGTTGGTAATATTCCAAGCGATATGTCATTTCATGGCCGCCCGACAGACGGTGACCAAACTTAACGCCAATGGTATAGGCACTCATATCACCAATCCGGTAGTCTGCACTGGCAAATTCGGGTAACGGCGTATCGGCAAGCAGGAACGGTTGATAAAAATTCACCGCCGACTGTTGGTAATAGCGTAAATGCAATTGCCCGTAGAAACTGCCGCTAAAGTAATAGCGATAGTGGGTTTCTAAGGTGTGCGAAGTTAAATCCCAATCATCCGTGTTATAGCGGTAGGAGAAGTCCACAACGCCGGAATCGAGTGCCCCTTTGGTCATCACATAAAAACTGTGTTTCAGGCGCGAATCGGGGCGATTCTCGTAGACTATATCCTCGGTCGTGCCGTTATTGTCCACCACGCTCAACACTTTATAGGGATCGGTCAGGTAGCCGCTGACACTGGATAATCCATAGTTCGCCTGTAATAACCAACGTTGATTTAGTACTTGGGTGATCCCTAGCATCAAATCGACGGTTTGTTTATCGTCACTGCCCGTTTGGCGAGTGGCATCGAATGCAGTGCGGTAAGCTTCATCACTGGTAAAATTGTCGCGAATAGCCATAGAGGATAAGGCCACGGGTCTGCCTCCGACGGGGTCAACCACATCGAAGCTGTAGGCCGTGCCCAAAAACAGGGTGGTATTGTCCTTGTTAAAACCACGTTCTACCCCGGCATTGATGCCCATCGACATATAGTCGAATTCTTTAGATCCATACACGCCGCCATTGACTTTCCAATCGGAATTGAGCGCCTGTGACCAATTGGCACTGCCCTGCACTCGGGTATCGTGGAAGGTATCATCGAGCGGAGTCTCACCGGCCGCCACTTTATATTGGCCATTACCGGAAGGACGGGTGAAGGTTTGGCTGTCGCTTTGGGCGACCGCACCGGAGGCCGAGGCACCCGTTAAGCTGTCGACCACCAGCTTTAAATCCAGCACACTGTCGTCGCCAAAGTTTTTCTGCGCCGTACCTATGGCTTCAACCGCCTGTACCCTGTCTTGCTCGCCGTAGTACATCAGCGCGGCATCGACTTTCCAATCATCGGCATTTTTTGCAATTTCAGTGGCATGGCCGCTTGAGACAAACAAGCCACAACTGGCTAAGGCTAAGGCGCTGGCAATATGTTTAGTCTGGGGTTTTACCTGTGCTGTTACTTGCAGCGATTGTGGGGCGATTGAGTCTAACTTATTGTTATTATTTGTCATGGCAGACAACACCTTTATGTCATTAACGCGTTTTTAGACTAAAAACCTAATTTATGCTAAACCTCAGTAGGCTAAACCTCAGGTACCACTTGTTGAATGTACAAGGCTTAGTTACAACCGCAGCCGCCGCCCGCAAACGCGCGACCACCGCTACTGCCTTCCTTACTGAAGTAGATATGATCGTCTAACGCCTGATCTAACTTTTCACTGTCAAGGGCCATATCCGCCCGCGCGAGTTGTCCTTTCTCCCAAGGCTGCACCCCAAGGCTCGAACACCCACTCACCCCTAACATCACTAACGACATGGTAACTAACGCGATGTTACGCATAACTTACTCCTTCAACAGATTCACGAGTTCTTGTTCATAATCGGCGGCATTATCTTGGTAAAAGCCCACATGGCTTTTGACTAATTCACCTTGGCGATTGAACATAAAGCTGCTGGGCATGCCCAGTAAATCAAAGCTTCGTGCCACATCCCCCTCAGGGTTAAAACGCACTGTAAAGGTCGCAGGTACCTGCTTTAAAAATTCATCGGCGAGCGCCTTATCGGTATCTAGGTTAATCGCCACCACGGCTAAACCTTGCTCGCGATACTTTTGCGCCATCGCATTCATCCAAGGGAAAGACTTACGGCACGGACCACACCAAGACGCCCAAAAATCGACGTAGACCACTTTGCCCTTAAACTCAGTCAAGGAAACACTTTGGTTATTTGCATCAAACACCTGATGCTCCAGCGACGGTGCAGCCTGGGCGCCAAGACTTAACAAACTGAGTAACAACAAGAGTTTTTTCATACTAGGTCCATCCATCACAATTGCGTTTGAATTTATTAACTGAATCTTAAGGTTTGCTTAAACTGTAGAAGAATAAATTTAAGCTCGCGTTGGCGGTTATTGTTTGCCGTATCAATTGATTACAAAGTGAGCTACAACAGAAAAAAGGTTAAAAGTGCGACATTTTGTCCCATTAGCAAAATCGAAATTAGATCTGCATCATGTTAATTAAATGTCAAAATCAGTTTCATCACATCTCTTGAAAATTCTTGATATGCATCAAGAATTCTGTATCGCCTAAGGCCTAAACTGGCAGTGTCAATTATGTAAACCCTTACCAATTTACATTCAAATAACAAAAAGGTTGACCCATGGACACACATGCAGCCCTCTATGAACAGGGAAAGGCGCGCTTAGACGCACTGCGCCAACTCGCTCCCCGTCAACAGCAAACATTAATCGAAAAATTACAACAACACGGCATCACCCGTCGTGACTTTATGAAGTGGAGCGCCATGGTGACGGGCATGCTCGCCCTACCACTGCCCTTTAGTAACTTAGTTGCCGAAGCCGCCGAACTCGCCGACCGTGTACCCTTAATCTGGTTACACATGGCCGAATGTACTGGCTGCTCTGAATCCTTAGTGCGCGCCGATACGCCTAATTTAGATTCGCTGATCTTCGACCATATCTCGTTGGAATATCACGAAACCTTAATGGCCGCTGCCGGCTGGCAAGCAGAGGAAAACCTCGAGCACGCACTCGAAACCTACAAGGGCCGTTATCTACTCGCCGTTGAAGGTGCCGTACCGACCGCTAATAACGGCAGCTTCTTAACCGTGGGCTGTAAAGGTCATACCGGCTTAGAAATTATCAAGCATGCCGCCGAAGGCGCCGCGGCGATTATTTCTGTGGGCACCTGCGCTTCCTTCGGTGGCGTGCAAGCCGCCTACCCTAACCCCACAGGGGCGAAAGGGGTACACGAAGTCGTGAGCAAGCCTGTGATCAACTTAGGTGGCTGTCCGCCGAGTGAGAAAAACATCGTCGGCACCCTGATGTATTTCATCATGTTCGGCAAATTACCCGCGCTGGATATGTTTAATCGTCCTAAATGGGCTTATGGCGCACGGGTGCACGATAACTGTGAACGCCGCGGCCGTTTCGATGCCGGTGAGTTCGTTGAAGAGTTTGGCGATCACGGTGCGAAGGAAGGTTACTGCCTCTACAAAGTGGGCTGTAAAGGACCTTATACCTATAACAACTGCCCCACAGAGCGCTTTAACCACCATACCAGTTGGCCAGTGTTAGCGGGCCACGGTTGTATGGGCTGCTCAGAACCTAACTTCTGGGATGATATGGCCGACTTTGAAAAACCCCTTGGCCGTCAACTACTCCATGGATTGGATGCTACCGCAGACACAGTCGGTGCGGTGATTTTAGGCGCGACCGTCGTCGGCATTGGAGCCCACGCCGTTGCCAGTATTTTTGCCAAGCCGCTGGAGGAATAACCCATGAGCAAGCGCGTTGTTATCGACCCTATCACCCGTATTGAGGGTCATTTACGTATCGAAGTCGAAGTTGATGAGAATAATGTCATCAACAAAGCATGGTCATCCTCTACCCTGTGGCGTGGTATTGAAGTCATCCTCAAGGGCCGCACGCCAATGGACGTGGGGCTGATTGTGCAGCGGATCTGCGGTGTTTGTACTTATTCCCACTATCGCTGTGGTACCGAAGCGGTGGAAAATGCCTTAGGCATTCAAATCCCGTTAAACGCGAAATACCTGCGCTCCTTGATGCAAACCTCGCTCTATATGCATGACCATATAGTGCACTTCTATCATCTACACGGTTTAGACTGGGTGGATGTGGTGTCAGCTTTAAGCGCCGATCCCGCCAAGGCTGCACAGGTTGCCCTCAAATATACCGACAAGCCGATTGCCGCGGGCGAAGGCGAATTAAGAGCGGTGCAAGAGCGGGTTAAAGGCTTTGTCGAAACCGGCAAACTCGGCCCCTTCGCTAACGCTTACTGGGGCAATGGCACCTATAAATTTACCCCAGAGCAAAACCTGATTGCCCTGTCGCATTACCTCAAAGCCCTTGAAGTACAACGGGTTGCCGCCGAAATGCTGGCGATTTTTGGGGGTAAACAACCGCATCCACAATCATTGGTTGTGGGCGGTGTCACCTCAGTGCGCGATATGTTAAGCCCTGCGCGCCTGCAGGAATGGAAACAAAAACACGCGATTGTGACTGACTTTATTCTGCGTGCCTATCAAGCAGATATCGTCATGGCGGCGGAAGCCTTTGGTGGTGAAGCCAGCGTACTTGGCGGCGTTAACGTTAAAAACTTCATGGCGACCAATGACTTTGTACTCGCCAATGGCGAATACCTGTTCGACCAAGGCGTGATCATGAAGGGCGACCTAGCGGGCGTGAGCGACATCAACCCAGAGCTTATCGCCGAAGACGTCAGCCATGCCTGGTATAGCGCCGATGCGCCGCAGCATCCCTACGATGGCACGACTATCCCCAACTACACCGGCTTTGTTGAGCGCGATACGGTTTACGGCAAACTGCCCACCTTAGATGGCGATGGCAAATACTCTTGGGTGAAATCGCCCCGCTATCAAGGCGAGCCGGTCGAAGTGGGTCCATTGTCCTGTCTGCTGGTGAGCTATGCCCGTGGCAACAAAGTGGTCGTAGATGCCGTCAATGCGCTGCTGGCTCGCACGGGTCTACCGGTTGAAGCCCTGTTCACCACCTTAGGCCGCACCGCCGCGCGGATGCTGCAAACGGTTATCGTGGCGCAGGAAGGTTTGAAAACCTTCGATGCCCTGTTAACCAATATTCAATCTGATGAAACCACCTATGTGAAACCCCATATCGACCCAAGTCGTGAATATGTGGGTCACGCCATGATTGAAGCGCCACGCGGCATGTTAAGCCACTGGATCCGCATCAAAAACGGTGTCATTGAAAACTATCAAGCCGTGGTGCCCACCACGTGGAACGCAGGCCCTGTGGATGCTAATGGCAAGATTGGTCCCTACGAAGCCTCACTCATTGGTTTGAAACTGGAAGATCCCACTAAGCCCCTTGAGGTGATACGCATTATTCACTCATTCGACCCTTGCATGGCGTGTTCAGTACACGTGATGGATTTCAAAGGTCAAGCACTGAGCGAGTTCCGTGTCAGCCCCAATGGTCAATAACAACGAGGGAGGGAACGCAACATGAACCATTCTGAAACCCGCATTCGGACACTGGTTTTTAGTACCGCGATACGGATTTTCCACTGGCTACGGGCACTGTCGATTTTAGTGCTGGTGATCACCGGATTCTATATCGCTTGGCCGTTTCTTGTGGCGCCCGACAGCACGGATGTATTGGTACAAGGTTGGGTGCGATTTGCCCATCTGATCTGCGGTTTTGTGTTGACCGCAGTCACCTTGGTCCGCTTCTACCTGTATTTTTTCAGTCGAAGCGATATCGAGCGACGCTCATTCCGTGACGTGATGAGCGTTAAGAGCTGGATCACCCAACTGAAATCCTACATTTGGATGGGACACTTGCATAAAGCCGGTGTTTACGGACCGCTGCAATTTGTGACCTACGTAGCAATCTCCTTCGTAGCACTTGTGATATGTATTACTGGACTCGTGCTGTATGCCAACGTCTACCATGAAGGTTTAGGTGGCATGCTTTGGAGCAGCGCAGCTTGGATCACGGCGCAAATGGGTGGACTGGCACAGGTGAGAATTTGGCACCATTACCTCACTTGGGCTTTCGTTATCTTTGTGGTTATCCACGTCTATATGGCGGTTTGGTCAGGGATACGCTTCAAACATAACTCCGTCGACTCAATTGTCTCTGGTTACGACTACCCGAAACCAGACTCACACCACTAGGAGTCCAATGAAGATATTGCTACTGGGTATTGGCAATGTCCTGTACGCCGATGAAGGCATCGGCGTACATTTTGTCAATTACATCGCTGAGAATTATCAGTTCACACACGAGTCCCACCAGCTGGAGATGCTCGATGGCGGCACCTTAGCCCAGGGACTCATTCCGATTATTTGCCAATACGATTATTTGATCGTAGTCGATACCGTCAATGCCAACGGCGTCGAGGCTGGCCAAGTGTATTTCTTCGATTTTGATAAAGCCCCGCAGGAAATCGACTGGCAAGGCAGTGCCCATGAAGTCGAAATGCTGCAAACCCTCAATATGATGGAAATGGTGGGCGACAGACCCAAAACCTTTGTGTTAGGCGTCACCCCTACCGTGTTAGAACCGATGACACTGGGACTGACCACTAAGGTGGCCGCCGCCGTCCCCTTGATGGAACAAACCCTGTTAACCCACTTAGCCTCCCTCGGGTTCACCGCGACACGCATTGCCGAGCATAGTATCGATTCGCTGATCCCCAATTCTTACAAACGTGGCGTCACTACTGGTGAAAATATAGAAGATGAAACACATCAGATTTGAGTTTACCTGCTCGCGTCAGGTGCCTTTGTATGCGCATTTATGTAATCAATACCTAAATTACGATGCGCTCAATATCAGCATCGGCTGCGACAGCCAGCAGGATTTTGGTTCGCACACTTATTTTATTGAGGCCCAAGGCGAACAAACGCAGCTGGAACAATTAGCCGAGGCGATCGCCGCCGACTTTTTAATTTCAGTCTGGCTGGTCGACTCAGGCATTCATGCGATTGAGGCGCCGCAGGGACAACGGACATTATTGACCGTCCCATCCACTGCGGGAGCGCTTGACGTGCAATCGGTCGCGGCATTTTGCCAGCAGTGTTATCCCCGATTTGGTGATAATCAGGCGGCGCAATTTGGTCAGCTCGATTTAACCTGTACTTGCTGCCACGGTGAAAAGCGCTTAACCAGTGCTCAAAAGGCGTTAACGCTGTCCGATCTCAAGGCGATGGCCGCGCAGCTTATCAGCCAAGGCTCACTAGATTTAGCCAGCGAAGGCGTGCAATTAAGCCTAACGCCCTTTGCCCATACAACAGCGTCCAGACCGCAACTGCTTATTTGTAATCCCAATACCCTCAACGCGCATTTTTGCCTGAAGGATAATCAAGTCCTCGCCCTATCCAGTATCGAAAAACCGCTGATGTGTGTCAGACCAACCCAAGATAATCAAAAGCTGCCCGCACCACTCTACGATATCTGCTTTGGTTACAGCCGAGTGGTGTTAGTGCTGAGTGAAATCCTGCGGCAAAAAGGTATCGATTGGGTGTATCTTGAGGGGGCGCACCAGAGGCCAGCGCTAGCCTGGGTCGATGGCGCTTGGGCTCAGTTAGGCAGCCACACAACCGAAAGTACAGCGCCGCAAACCATTAAGCAATTCAGTGCGCCGGAGCCTCTGCGGGAAGACATCCACTTTTTAGGCTTTAAGGCCAAATGGCAAGCCAATAAGAAAACCCGTTCACACCAAGGTTTATTGACTGTGCAGGCCATGCCAAATGAGGCCAATACAGCTGAATATGTAGCGAATGAGGAAGACCATACCATAGCGGATGCAGTCCTGTTTGCAGCGCTGCTTAATGGTAAATTTACGACCCATAAGCAGGCTAAAAATGCGGCGGTGATTTACTTAAGCCATCACCACACTGGGCAAATCGTTACCTGCGACAATAAGGGAGACACCTCACTGTTTTTCGCCCTGCCCGAACTGCCCGACAATGGTTACGAGATTTTCCATTGCCTCGACAGCAGTCCACAAAAAGCCGTCGCGCAAAAATTTAAGAGCTTGTTTCCAGAAGACTACTTAAAGCTGCTGAGCCTAAAACTTAACGGTAGACGCGATAATCTTCAGAGTCTGTGGGCGATTGCTGCAGTATTGATTGGCCTAAATCCGCAGGAAGAAACCCAATCGCAAGCCTATTTGAGCGATGCACTGCTCGCCGCCGCCATGCGTTACCATGGTGCGAATGCGCCGCGCATCGATTATCCCCTCACCAAAGGTGAGGCCCACCGCAGCCTGAATTGGTGTAAAACCCTAGGCACGCTGCTGAGTTTTCGCGTTGCAGGGCACAGCGATCCGAGTCAACTGGCCTTTGCAATGCAGGATTCCCTCGCCGACTACCTCGCTAATTGGCTGGAACACATTGACTTAAATATCGGTGTACACAACATTGCTTTAGCGGGCAATGAGTTAGCTAACGAAACCCTCTGTAAGCGTATTAGCCTGCGGCTCGGGAAAAACTTCCCGCTATTAGTCAATCGCAGTCTAGATTTAGAGGGCGACAACCTGGCCGTAGGCGCGCTCTATGTAAAGCAGCGGCAGTTAAATAGCCTTTAACAACACCCGCTCACCGCTAGCCTTACATTCAGATAGCGCTAACGCATGGAGGATAAAATGTTTTATCTTCCATGCAGATGCCGCCAGATAAGCGAAGAATACCGAGATTGAAAAAAACCACCTCACCCACTAATCAAACCGATCAACTCGAGCGCCGCCAGCTGCATATCACGGGCATAGTGCAAGGCGTGGGCTTTCGCCCCTTTGTTTACCGCTGGGCGAGTGAGCTTAAATTAACCGGCACAGTGCTAAATAATGCCAATGGCGTGATGATTGAGCTGCAAGGCCCCACCGCTCAGTTGTATAGCTTTGTGCGTGAGTTAACCACCAATCCGCCGCCGCTGGCGCGCATCGATCAGATTACCCAGAGTCCGTTAGCGGTAAACCTTGAAGAGACTAGCTTCGATATTATTCAAAGTGATAGCCAAAGTGATGAATCTGGTGAGCATAACTTTGCAGCGCTGGTTGCCGTATCGGCCGACAAGAGTACCTGTCAGGATTGCTTAGGCGATATGCATAACCCGCAGGATCGCCACTTTGGCTATGCCTTTACCAATTGCACTAACTGCGGACCAAGATACACCATTATCAATGCCTTACCCTACGATCGCCATCATACCGCTATGGCGGATTTCGCTATGTGTCCCGACTGCGCCAAGGCTTATCAAGATCCGCTAAATCGCAGATACCACGCTCAGCCTGTGAGTTGCCCTAAGTGTGGTCCTCAATTGAGTTTAAAATCGCCTCAGGGCGAGTTACTTGCACCTAATTCCTTGTCCGCTTTGCAAGATAACAGCCTTGCAGTATTGTCGGCGGCGGCCGAGAAACTGGCTCAAGGGCAGATTCTTGCGATAAAGGGTTTAGGTGGCTTCCACTTAATGTGCGATGCAACCAACACTTTAGCCGTCAATCAATTAAGGCAACGCAAGCAACGAAAAGCCAAGCCGCTAGCGGTGATGATGCCGAGCATCGAAGTGGCAAAACGCTATGTAACGGGTACACAGGCAGAGTGGCAAACCTTAAGTTCGCAGGAGCGGCCCATCGTACTGATGCAGGCGCTGGATAAACACAATCTGAGCCATCAGATTGCTCCTAATATCCCAAAACTCGGGATATTTTTGCCCTACACACCGCTGCATCATTTACTGCTCGGGCAATTTAATGGCCCACTGGTTGCGACCAGTGCGAATGTCTCTGGCGAGCCGATTATCACCGATTGTGATGAGCTTATCAGTCAACTAGGCCATGTGGTGGATGCCATAGTCGATCACAACCGTCCCATCCTCAACGGCTGTGATGACAGCGTGGTGCAACTTATCCAACCGCCAAATGGCTGTGCACCACAGGTGCAAGTGCTGCGTTTAGCGCGGGGATATGCGCCCTTAAGCTTCCCATTACCCAAGCCGCTGAGTCACTCCATTCTTGCCGTGGGCGCCCAACAAAAAAATGCCATTGCGTTAGGTTTTGGCTCGAATGTGTTTTTAAGCCCGCATATTGGCGATCTCTTTAGTATCAGCGCTGAGCAGTATTTCGAGCGCACCTTAGCGACCTTCGCCCGTCTGTATCATTTCAGCCCCGAGCTGATTGTCCACGATAAGCACCCAGACTACGCACCATCGCGCTGGGCAGAGACGCAGCAACAGCACAGCCTGGATACACAAAGCCAAGACACACAGCCTATCCAAACCTTAAGTGTGCAGCATCACCATGCCCATGTGCTCAGCGTGATGGCCATCAATCAATATCAAGAGCCAGTATTAGGCTTTAGTTTCGATGGCACAGGGCTTGGAAACGATGGCAGCCTCTGGGGCGGTGAAGTCTTACTGACCACCCTTAACGGCGCCGAGCGGCTTGCCCATTTCGAGGCAATTTCCCTGCTCGGTGGAGAACAGGCAATTAAGCAACCTGTGCGATTGCTGCTGGCACTGCTGTTTCAGCAGATGAGTCTCGAGGAAGTGCAAGCCCTTAAGTTGCCGATTCTGACAACCTTAAGCCCCATCACCTTAAGCAATCTGCATCGGATCTGGCAAAACGGTCATGGGATTAATAGCTCCTCGGTGGGACGCTTGTTCGATGCCCTCGCCTGCGCCTTAGGCTTTATCGACACCACCCAATTTGAAGGCCAAGCGGGCATGTTAATTGAAGCAGCGGCAAGACGGGCCGACTCCAAACAACTGCCGACGCTGATGCTCGACTTGCCCTTGGAAATCTCGGATATGCCCAGTGACAGCTCGATGCACGAACCGCATATCTGGCGAAGTAGCCAGCTCTTTAAGCAGATAATCACGCTGATCACCGAAGCGCCGCTCACTGACGTTCTGCAAGCGCAGTTAGCCCGCGCCTTTTTACATAGTATGGGGGATGCCGTTTGTGGTTATGCTGCGCGCTATCCTGCCCTGCCTGTAGTGCTGTGCGGCGGCGTGTTTCAAAACCAATATTTGCTCGAATATTGCCTCAGTAAACTGCACCAACAGGGCAATACCGTGCTGCCCAACAAACATATTCCCGTCAACGATGGCGGTATCGCCCTCGGGCAGCTTTGGTATGGTATCCATCAAAGCGCGGGCAACGACAAATGATGGTTTAAGACTCAAGCTGGTTCATAAAGGCTTTCATTGCGGGCGTAATGCTGTGCTTACGGGTCATAAAGACCGTTTGCCCTGAACTGACACCGTCTAACAGCTGATACGGGATCCCAAAGAGTTGCGCCACCGATTCGGCAATACCGCGGCTGACAATAGCACTGCCTAAACCATGCTTTACCGCGCCGATTAAGTGAAATAATGAGTCGGTTTCCAGCACCAAATTAAAATCAATCCCCGCCTGCGCCATCGCATTATCTATGTATTTTCTAAACTGCATATTTTGACTCAGCAGCACTAAGGGACGCGTACCTATGTCCGCTAAAGACAAGGATTTGCTTGCACTGCCATCAACCGAATCACAGGACAACAGCGCCATTTGATTGGCCCGCTGCGGATAAAACACGAAGCTACGCCGATTAGCCTCGGTGAGTTGTTCGTCAAACCCAAGTCCGATATCGGTTTTATGCAAACTAAGATTTTCAATCAATTGCCCATTGGTCATTACAGATAACTTGATGCTGATATTGGGATAAGCCTGATTAAACAGCTTAATCAACGGCATGATGTCGATACTCGATTGCGGCACTATGCCAATCCGTAACGAACCCGTGAGCTGGCCGCGAAACAGACTCAACTCCTGCTTTAACGCTGCCTGTTCCTGCAACATTCTCTCGGCGTATTGCAGCATGATCTGTCCCGCATCCGTGAGCGCCACAAACTGGCTCCCCCGCACCACAAGCTCTGTGCCTACGCTTTTTTCAAGGGCGCTTATCCCCGCGGAGAGTGTCGGTTGCGTCACATGGCAGGCGTTCGCCGCTTTGGCAAAATGCTGTAATTGTGCGAGTTGTTGGAAATAATGCAGGTGGCGAATATTCATAGTGTTTTCGACATAGTTAGATACAGTGCTTTAGACAAATCTGAAAAATCAAACCCTATTGGTATCCATAGTTTAATAGAAATCTTCTATCAATCCATAAAATAGTTTGATTGGCCTAGCGCGTAAACCCTCCCTAGAATGTGATCAACATCCAATTTCAGGTTGAAATGCGTGCTAACTCACCCACTCGATTCGGCGAATGATCCAAGGCTCTGCCCTGGATCTCAACACAGCCCAAACGCGGCTCAACAGCCTAACACCCGTTACTCGCATCTGGTTGAAGAGGTCGCAGCCGCCATCAACCTCAATGGCATCAGCTATGCGGTGATGATGATAACGCCCGATCACTTTGAGGATTTTGTGATTGGCTTCTTATTCGCCGAAGGCATTATCAGCCAAGACCAAGATGTGCATGAGATTGATATCACTCCCGTCCAAGACGGGGTAATGCTCGATGTCACCTTAGCCAATCGTTGTTTCATCGCCCTTAAACAACGCAAAAGACGGCTCGTTGGCGCAACTGGCTGTGGGATCTGCGGTGTGGAAGCCCTAGGTCATGCCCTACCAGATTTACCGCCATTACCCGCCTGCGCTCCCTTAGTGCTTGAGCATGTCGACAGCCTCAAACAGCAAATACATACACATCAGCTTAAGGCGCAGCGCAGCGGCGCTATCCATGCGGCTTTTGCCTTAGATGAGGCTGGGAATATCCTTGAGTGTCGTGAAGATATCGGTCGTCACAATGCGTTAGATAAGCTTATTGGCGCGCTGCTGCGGCAAAAACGCAGCGCCAAGGCTATGCTGATGACCAGTCGCTGCAGCAGCGAGTTAATCCAAAAGGCGGTGCGTTATGGAGCCAACCATTTGATTAGTCTCGCGTCACCGAGCCAGCTCGCGGTAAAACTGGCGCTGAAATACCAGCTTAATCTTGTCCATATTCCTAAGTTTGATCCGCCAATCCACTACTCCATATTTGATGAAAGCATTGCATCCCAATGCAATCGCGGAGAATTTTATGCCTGTTCATATTGAAAAACCGACCAAAGCCGGCGGCTTCCCCTCACTGCAATCGACCTTAAAGCATGTGCTGCGTAGCCAAAAGACCCAGCAAAATATCAAAAATCTGCTCAGGGTAAACCAAACCGATGGCTTTGACTGCCCGGGTTGTGCCTGGGGCGATAACAAGGCTGGTGCTTTTCAGTTTTGCGAAAATGGCGCCAAAGCCGTGGCGTGGGAGTCGACGGGCAAGATTGTTGACCGCAACTTTTTCGCCGAGTATTCGGTGCGCCAGTTAGCTAAGCAGACCGACTATTGGCTCGAATATCAGGGCCGCTTGGCCGAACCTATGCGTTATAACGCCGCGACCGATCACTATGAACCCATCAGCTGGGATGATGCCTTTCAGCTGATTGCTGATACGCTCAATGGCCTTAGCGATCCCAATCAAGTGGAGTTTTACACCTCGGGCCGCGCCAGCAACGAGGCCTCCTATCTCTATCAATTGTTTGGCCGACTGTATGGCACCAATAACTTCCCCGATTGTTCGAATATGTGCCACGAGGCCAGCGGCGTTGCACTCAACCAAGCCATTGGTGTCGGTAAAGGCACAGTCGTCTTAAGCGATTTCGATGCGGCCGAAGCGATTTTTGTCTTCGGGCAAAATCCCGGCACCAACCATCCTCGGATGATGAATGCCCTACGTAAAGCCGCCAGACAGGGTTGTAAAATTGTCACCTTCAATAACTTAAAAGAAGTGGCGCTGGAGCGATTCGCCAGCCCGCAAAGTCCAACTGAGTTATTAACTCCCGCTGCGACCACCATTAGTCATCAATACCTGACGCCGCTACTTGGCGGCGATATGGCGGCCATTCGCGGCATGGCAAAGCATATTCTTGAGTCGAACTCAAAGTGTATCGACCGGGAGTTTATCGCCACCCACAGTGCGTTTTTCGCAGACTATGAGCAGAGCGTCCGTCATACCGACTGGCAACAGATAGAAGCCCAATCGGGCTTGTCCAAGGCCGATATTATTCAAGCCGCCACAGTCTTTAGCCAAAGTAAGACGGTGATCAGCTGCTGGGCCATGGGCATCACTCAGCATAAACATTCGGTCGATACCATCCGTGAAATCATCAACCTGCATCTGCTCTGCGGCCAAATTGGCAAAGCAGGCTCAGGGCTTTGCCCAGTGCGCGGTCACAGCAATGTGCAGGGTAACCGCACAATGGGTATTAACGAAAAACCCAAAGCCGAGTTTATTGACCGTTTAGAGCAGTATTTGGGCTGCCAATTACCCCGCGCCGCGGGTCATAACGTGGTTGAAGCCTTAAAGGCCCTAGATAGTGAGCAAAGCAAAGTACTTATCTGCCTCGGTGGAAACCTCGCCGCCGCCGCGCCAGACAGCGCTTTTACCTATAACGCCATGGGAAAAGCGCGCTTAAATGTGCAAATAAGCACTAAGCTCAATCGTAGTCACTTACAGGTCGGCAAAGATGCGCTGATCTTACCTTGCCTTGGCCGCACCGAACTCGATAAGCAAAAACACGGCATTCAAAAAATCACCGTCGAAGATACCTTTAGCATGGTGCACGCCTCAACTGGGATGAACGATGCGGTATCGCCACTCTGCCTGTCGGAAATTGATATTGTGGCGCGCATGGCACATGCCACCTTGGCTGTGAAACCATCCTCAATGAATGCAACCAGTGCCAAGTCAATTGACTGGTTAGCCCTAAGGGATGATTACAACCTGATCCGCGATTTGATTGAGCAAACCATTGCAGGTTTTGAAGACTACAATCAAAAAATTAACGTCCCTGCGGGATTCCATTTAACCAATAATGCCGCGCAGCTCGACTGGCATACTCAAAGCCACAAGGCTGAATTTAACGCCTGTGCTTTACCCGACTCCATCATCGCCGATTGTTCGAGTCAGGCCTTGACCAGTACGCTGCCAGTGTTACTGCTGCAGAGTCTGCGCTCACACGATCAATACAACACCACCATCTACGGCATGGATGACAGATACCGCGGCATTAAGGGCAAGCGCAATGTGCTGTTTATGAACAGTGATGATGCCAAAGCGCAGGGGTTTAGCGACGGCCAGTTAGTCGATATCCAATCGCTCACTAACGATGGAAAATTACGCAAAGTATATGACTTTATGGTGATTTATTACGAGATCCCCAAGGGCAATATCGCCGCCTATTACCCCGAGACTAATCCCTTAGTCGCCATCGACAGTGTGGGCGTGGGCTCCTACACCCCGACCTCAAAATCGGTTCCCGTTATCTTAACCCCCGCGAGCAGCAACAAAATCAACATCCTTCAACGCTAAGCCACGCAAACGCATTATCCCCACTGGCCAAAGAAATTTTCTTTGGCCTTTGTTTATCCAAATAAACCTGACGAACATCAAAGAATCCACAGCCGATTTGTATCACACTTAACATTAGCGTAATCAAATTAACCCTATTTAATAGCATCAGCATATTGTCAGGCTAATACCGCCCAAAGAGGCATTTTGCCTAGGACAAGGAGAAATATAAGATGTGTAAAGACTGCGGCTGCTCCTTACCCCGCCATTCCCATGATCACGGCCATCTGCATCACCATCAGGAATTGCACACAAATCCTCAGCTTAACGATAAAAAAACCTTGTCGGTGATCCATAAAATTCTCGATAAAAACGATGTTGAAGCCGCCCATAACCGCGCGCATTTTGAGGCGCACAATATCACCGCCTTCAATTTAATGAGTAGCCCAGGCAGTGGCAAAACCACCTTGCTCGAACACTTAAAAGAGTACACCGCCCTCAACTACGCCGTCATTGAAGGGGATTTAGAGACCTCCCGCGATGCCGACCGCTTAATCGCCAAAGGCATTCAGGCCCATCAAATTCAAACTGGCAGCGCCTGCCACCTCGACGCCTTTATGGTGCACGGCGCTTTACATCACTTGCCACTCGAAGGCTTAGATATTTGTTTTGTCGAAAACGTGGGAAACCTCGTCTGCCCCGCCAGTTACGATGTCGGCACCCATAAAAATATCGTGCTGCTCTCGGTTCCCGAAGGCGATGATAAGATTGAGAAATATCCCGTCATGTTCCGCCGCGCCGATCTTGTGCTCATCACCAAATGTGACCTCTTGCCCTACTTCGATTTCAGCGTCGACGAGGCCAAAGCCCAACTTAAGAAGCTCAACCCCGACACACAGATTTTGGAAGTCTCGATTAAGGATGGCGATTCCATGCGAGCCGTCGTTGCATGGCTGAACAACAACCTTCACCACGCTTCGGGAGAGCCACAATAATGTGCCTGTCTATTCCCTCCCAAGTGGTGGCCGTCGATAACGAGCGTCAATCGGTCACCGTCGATACGCTAGGTGTCAGGCGCGATGTGAGCAGTCATTTAATGACTGAGCCTTTAGCCATTGGTGACTATGTGCTTATCCATATTGGTTTTGTGATGAATAAAATTGATCGCAATGATGCACTACAAAGCCTTGAATTATATAAAGAGATAGTTTCAAAACTTGAAGCTGAGACCACGCATTAAGTAATCACCGCAGTAAAAGTGATAACAAATAACAGCCAAAAACTGCGCAAGGACTGAAGATGCTTGACCTAAAACAACTTTATCAAGGCTTTCGCGACCCCGATACTATAGCCTCGTTTGCGGAGGATATCGCTAAATGCGCCCGCACGCTTAAAGAGCCTATTAATATCATGGAGGTCTGTGGCGGCCATACCCACACCATCATGAAATACGGCTTACTGGATTTATTGCCAGAAAATATTGAATTTATCCACGGTCCCGGCTGCCCAGTGTGCGTGATGCCCAAGGAGCGAATTGACCAAGCCGCAGTGCTCGCCCAGCAAGAGAATGTGATTTTAGTGACCCTGGGGGATATGATCCGCGTCCCCGGCTCCCAAGGCTCACTTGCCAGTTTCAGGGCCAAGGGCTGTGATATTCGCCCTATCTATGACCCTTTAGACACGCTCAAAATCGCCCGCGACAATCCCGATAAAACCGTGGTGTTTTTCGCCATTGGCTTTGAAACCTCGACCCCAATGACCGCTGTGCTGCTACAACTGGCTGAGCAGGAAAAGCTGGCTAATTTGTTGTTTCATATCAACCACGTCTTAGTACCACCCGCAATTGATGCTGTGATGCACGACCCTAAAGCCAGAGTAAACGCCTTTATTGGCCCTGCCCATGTCAGTGTGATCAGTGGGGCCAAAATCTATCGCCCCGCCGTCGAGCAATACGGCACGCCTGTGGTGGTATCGGGGTTCGAACCCGTCGATGTGATGGAATCCATCCTGCGTATCGTACGGCAAAAGGTGGCGGGAACGGCGCTATTAGATATCCAATACAGCCGCGCCGTATCAGAGGAAGGCAATCTTGCCGCTCAGGCCAAGGTGGATCAATTTTTCCAGACTCGGCCGCAATTTCGTTGGCGCGGGCTTGGGCCCATTCCCAACTCGGCGCTTGAGTTAAGACCCGAATACGCCCACAGGGACGCCGAGAAGTACTTTAAGGACAGATTACCCGTCAAAGAGATTGACGATCATAAGGCTTGCCAATGCGGCGATATTCTTCGCGGGCTCGCCAAACCTAAGGACTGTAAAGTCTTTGGCCGCGGCTGCAATCCCGAAACTCCTCTCGGTAGCTGTATGGTTAGCTCCGAAGGCGCGTGTAATGCGTATTACCGCTATCAAGGTATAGATAGCAAGGAGCCACACCATGGCTGATTTCCAACCCAAAGATAAAGCGATTCAACTCAGCCACGGTGGTGGCGGCAAAGAGATGAATAAACTCATTCGCGAACTGTTTTTTGCAGAGTTCGATAACCCGATCCTGCGTAGCGAAGAAGATGCGGCCAAGCTTGAATTGCAAGGCGCGACCGCCTTTACCACAGATTCCTTTACCGTATCACCGCTGTTTTTTGCCGGCGGAGATATTGGCAAGTTGGCGATCGCCGGCACTGTGAATGATCTTGCCATGATGGGCGCCGAGCCACAGTATTTAAGTTGCAGCGTGATCATCGAAGAAGGCTTTTCGCTCAATCAGTTAACCACTATTGTGCGCAGCATGGCCAAGGAGCTTAAACAGAGCGGCGCCAGAATCGTCTGTGGCGATACTAAAGTCGTGCCTAAGGGCTGTGCCGATGGCTTGTTTATCAATACCTCAGGCGTTGGGCGCATTTTACGTCCGAATATCTCGGCGGCAAATGTCGCACCGGGGGATGCAATCATTGTCTCCCGCGATGTGGGTTGCCATGGCGCCGCGATTCTGATGGCGCGCGAAGGTCTGACCCTCGAATCGGCTTTACAAAGCGATTGTGCCACTCTTTGGCCCGTGGTTGAGCAGCTTATTGCGGCGAATATTCCCATTCATGCGATGCGTGATGCGACCCGTGGCGGGCTCTCTGCCGTGTTAAACGAGTGGGCGGCGGCCGCCAATGTCGGGATTACCGTCAATGAGGCCAGTATTCCGGTTTGCGATGAAGTCAAAGGCTTGTGCGAACTCTATGGCTTTGAGGCCATGGATTTAGCCAATGAAGGCACCTTTATCTTGGCGGTCCCTAACGATATCGCCCTAGGCGCCTTAGAAATCATGCAGCGCTTTGGTCATTGCGAGCAGGCGGCGATCATCGGCACCGTCAGCGACGAACTTCCAGGAAAAGTGATCTTAAGAACGCCATGGAATACCAAACGTTACTTAGACCTGCCCCAGGGTGAACTGCTGCCAAGGATTTGTTAATGCACGAATATTCCATCGTCAGCGCCTTGATTGAGCAATGCGAGCAACATGCTAAGGCCAATCGAGCCAATAAAATCACCCGCGTCGATATCAAACTCGGGGTGATGAGCGGGGTCGAGCCCGCCTTGCTTGAGACCGCTTTTGAGACCTTTAAACTCGATGGGATCTGCCGTGATGCTGAACTGCGGATGACACTGCAATCCTTAGTGATTGCCTGTTTGGATTGCCACCAAGAGTCTGAGCTTACTGAGCGCTCTATCGTCTGCCCTGCTTGTCACAGCTACCATACGCGGGTTTTAGATGGCGAAGATATGCTGCTGATGCAGCTCGAAATGGAGCAAGAGGACGAGCACTGAGTGGCTGTAAGCCTCTTACTTAAGCATCTGCACTTGATAAAAAATGGGCTTTAAGTATTCCACTTAAAGCCCATTTTATTGGTCTGCGAGCCGCGACTTTCACTATGGACAAGTCGCTATTGATAAATCGAAGCTTGCCCTTCGGGACGGGTCTTAAGCAGTCTTAAGAACCACATATATTGCTCAGGGTAAGCGAGGATCACTTGCTCAACCGCTTTATTCAGCGCCAACGCTTCGTTTTCTTTACCGACCATGTCTTCGGAGGCAATGGCGGGCATCACAGTTAAATCAAACTGGCGTGAAGCTTGGTTATAGCCAATTTTTACTGGTAGCACTTGGGCATTTCCCGCCTGAGCTAAGCGGCCAACCACGGGTAATGTCGCTTTAACTGTGCCTAAAAACGGGGTAAACACGCTCTGATCTGGGCCTAAATCTTCATCGGGCAGGTAGAAAAAGCTATTGTTCTGCTTCAATTCGGCCAACAAGGCGCGGATCCCCGCCTCTCGCATATAAACATGGCCACCGCCACTGCTACGTACCCTATTATTAAACCAGTTAAATAGCGCGTTTTTATGGGCCTTTGCCATAGTCACCATGGGCAAGTCGAGGTTTAACCTCAGTCCCGCATAATCGATGGGCCACACATGGGGCATGATAAATATCACAGGCTGCCCTTCCGCTTGTGCCGCTTGAACATGCTCAAAGCCCATAAGATTCACACGGCGGCGTAAATGCGCCTTTGAGCGTACCAACAGCTCACCTTGAGATAACAGCACTAAGACGAAGTTCTGCACGTTCTCATCGATTAAGGCTTCAATCTCTGCGGCGGATTTTTCAGGGAAACACGCCTTTAAGTTCGCTCTGGCAATGCCTATCGGCTTTTTCGCAATAGGCGCCACCAGTTTGGCCAAGGTTCTGGCGATAGGATCACGCAGCCACGCGGGCATGATCCCAAAAATCACTAATAGGCCGATCGCCAACCACGTGACCCAATATTTAGGGTGCAATAAGGCCAGTTGAAAACGTCGGTCAAAATGTTTGGGCTGTCTTGACAAAGAAATCACCTCAGACAGTAAAAGACTGAATTCACATAGGAAGAAAATAGGAAAGCCACTCGCGATGGAGTGGCTTTCCTATCAAACTTTAAGAAATTACTTGCCCGCGTTAGCAGCTTCTACGCGAGTTTTCAGTTTCTGGCCGGGACGGAAGGTCACGACACGGCGAGCGGAAATCGGGATATCCTCGCCTGTTTTTGGGTTCCTTCCCGGTCTTTGATTCTTATCCCTAAGGTCAAAGTTGCCAAAGCCAGATAACTTGACCTGCTCACCACTTTCAAGTGCGCCTCGAATTTCTTCAAAGAACGACTCAACCATCTCTTTGGCGACACGCTTGTTAATGCCTAGTGTTTCAAAAAGATGTTCTGCCATTTCGGCTTTGGTAAGTGCCATACTTTAATCCCTCAACGATGCGTTGAACTCGGTCTTCAGGGCAGAAACAACTGAATCTACTGTCTCAGCGATCTCTTTTTCCTCAAGTGTACGAGTAGTGTCTTGTAATGTAAGTGCTATCGCCAAGCTCTTCTTGCCGGGCTCAACACCTTTACCTAAGTATACATCGAACAAGTTTATGCCAACCAACTGATTTTCGCCAACTTTTCTTATCAATTTCATTACATCGCCTGCAGATACACTTTCATCTACGACTACTGCGATGTCACGACGATTAGCCGGGAACTTAGATACAGCTTGGGCTAGCGGTAAACTGGTATGCAATAAAGCATCCAATTCCAACTCAAAAACGATGGTTTTACCATTGAGTCCAAAAGGCTTCTCCAAACTAGGATGGATAGCACCTATATGACCGATCACTCGATCATTTCTCAATATTTCAGCACATTGCCCTGGATGAAGAGCAGAATGCGTCGCTACTCTAAAGCTAAATTCTGATGCGGAAACTGTCAAGCCGATAATTGCTTCTAAATCGCCTTTAAGGTCGAAAAAATCAACAGTTTTCGATTCCATAGCCCAATGTTCGTCATTTTGGAGGCCAGTTATGACGCAACCGAGCATAGCTTGCTGTCTTACACCTGATTCTGCATTAATATCAGGAACAAAGCGAAGGCCAGTTTCAAAAAGTCTCACACGACCCTGTTGACGACTTTGGTTGTAGCCAACCGCAGTCAATAATCCTGTGAACATCGACAAACGCATGGCCGACATTTCACTAGAAATCGGGTTCGGTAACACCATGGCTTGCTCACCTGGGTGAACCAGATTTTGCAGCTTAGGATCGACGAAACTGTAAGTCACAGCTTCTTGGAAACCACGGGCCACTAACAGCGAACGTACGCGCTTGAGGCTTAAGTCGGTTTCTTTATGGTCTGACATCCGCAGTGACGCCACAGGCGCAACGTTTGGAATGTTGTTGTAACCGTAGATACGGGCGACTTCTTCGATTAAGTCTTCTTCAATCGCCATATCGAAGCGGTAAGTCGCGGTGGTAACCTGCCAGCTACCCTCAGCTGCAACGACGCCAAAACCTAAACGTTCGAGGATTTCAACCACGTCGCTATCGGGAACATGGTGACCCAGAATTTTATCTAACTTACTGCGACGCAATAGAATTTGCGCAGGCTTTGGTAAGTCAGCGTCAGATTTGGCTTCAACCACAGGACCCGCTTCACCGCCGCAAATATCCAGCACTAAGCGAGTCGCACGGTCCATAACCTTATGCTGCATCTCAGGGTCAACACCACGTTCGAAACGGTGTGATGAATCGGTATGCAGACCTAAACGGCGTGACTTACCCATAATCGCTAACGGTGCGAAGAAGGCACATTCCAGCAGAATGTCTTGCGTGGTGTCACTCACACCCGAATATTCGCCACCAAATACGCCAGCAAGCGCTAATGGGCGTGCATCGTCGGCAATCACTAGGGTATCGCTTGGAATGGTCACTTCGCTGCCATCGAGCAGAGTAATTTTCTCTTCGCCATTACCTAAACGCACTTGGATATCGCCAGTGAGCTTGGCAAGGTCGAAGGCATGCATAGGTTGACCGAATTCAACTAACACGAAGTTAGTGATATCGACGATAGGATCGATAGAACGGATACCGCTGCGACGCAGTTTTTCCTGCATCCATAATGGCGTAGCCGCTTTCACGTTCACATTCTTCACCACACGACCTAAGTAGCGTGGGCAAGCTGCGTTTTCCTTCACATTGATAGCCACTTTGGCATCAATCGTTGGCGTAACAGCTTGCCATTGTGGCTCAGTCACAGCAGCACGGTTTAACACGCCGACTTCACGTGCCAGACCCACCATGCCTAAACAGTCGGCACGGTTAGCGGTTAAATCCACTTCAATCACAGCATCATCAAGCTGGAGATACTCACGTAAATCCGTGCCTAATGGCGCATCTAATGGCAGTTCGATAATGCCATCGCTGTCGATGTCGATGCCTAGCTCGCTGTATGAACACAGCATGCCTTCTGAAGGCATACCACGCAGCTTAGCCTTTTTAATTTTAAAATCGCCTGGCAATACAGCGCCAACCATGGCAACGGCAACGCGTAGACCTTGGCGGCAGTTAGGTGCACCGCAAACGATATCGATAAGTTCACCACTGCCGACACTGACTTTAGTCACGCGCAGTTTGTCTGCATCTGGATGCTGGCCACATTCGACCACTTCACCAATCACAACGCCGTTGAACTCGGCAGCCACGGCATCAACGCCATCGACTTCGAGGCCAGCCATAGTGATCTGGTGGGATAATGCTTCACGGCTAACGGCAGGATTGACCCACTCACGAAGCCAAGATTCGCTAAATTTCATGCTATACAGCTCCGTTATTTAAATTGCTTCAGGAAACGCAGGTCGTTTTCGAAAAACGCACGTAAATCGTTTACGCCGTAACGCAGCATAGTTAAACGCTCAACGCCCATACCAAAAGCAAAACCAGAGTATTTTTCTGGATCGATGCCCACGCTACGTAGCACGTTCGGGTGCACCATACCGCAGCCTAACACTTCTAACCATTTGCCGTTTTTACCCATCACGTCTACTTCGGCTGAAGGTTCAGTGAATGGGAAATAAGAAGGACGGAAACGCACCTGCAAATCTTCCTCGAAGAAGTTACGCAGGAAGTCGTGTAACACGCCTTTTAATTCGGCGAAGTTAACGTTTTCATCCACCAGCAAACCTTCCACTTGGTGGAACATTGGCGTGTGAGTTTGGTCGTAGTCGTTACGATACACACGACCCGGTGAAATAATCCGCAATGGCGGCTTTTCAGTTTCCATAGTACGGATCTGCACGCCCGACGTTTGGGTACGCAGCATCAGCTTAGGATTAAAATAGAACGTATCGTGGTCGGCACGCGCTGGGTGGTGCTCAGAGATATTCAAGGCGTCGAAGTTATGGAAGTCATCTTCGATTTCTGGCCCTTGTTTTACCGTAAACCCTAATTCCCCAAAAAAGGTTTCGATACGTTCAATGGTGCGCGTCACTGGGTGTAAGCCGCCGATATCGATAGTGCGGCCTGGTAGCGTCACATCAATCTTCTCGGCGATTAACTTGGCTTCCAGTTCGGCACTTTTCAGGCCGTCGATGCGCTCAGTTAATTTCTGTTGAATGGCCTGCTTCGCATCATTGACCGCCTGACCAAAAGCGGGTTTTTCTTCAGGACTTAAGCTACCCATCATTTTCATCATGTCGGTGATCTTACCCTTCTTACCCAGGTAATCGACACGGATATCATCCAGTGCTTTTAGATCACTGGCCTGGTCAATAATGACTAAGGCTTGTTCTACGATCTCAGTTAACTGCTGCATTTTCTCTTCCACTGCATAGTCGCGCTTGATAAACAAGTGCTATGGGCGCCAAACTTTCAGGCTATTTGGGTGCTCAGGTTATCGGGCGTTAATGCCAGACGCTTTGCTAGCTATAACGAAATAAAAGGAGAGAAATTTTACGCGAGCGAGCGGCATATTACTAGGGTTTATTCGGGGTTTTTATCATGCAAATTCATGTGTTACCCCAACAAATCCTTCGAGTTTGACAGCTTGGAAAAACATTTGCTGATTTTTACAGCAAACGACTCATCGGACACTAACCACTAGCGACGCATGTAACTAAACTGTAAACTTATGTTTGTACCTTGCCAAAATTGCTGCAAAACAAACAAAAATGCCGCAATTGGACAACAATAATACAAGCAACTGCTTACTAAACAGAAAATCATAAAGTCTATGGCAAACCGACCGATATCCATTTGGTCACAGCCCAATTTATCGAGGCGCTAATGAAAGAAGTTAAATTTCGCTGGATAGATCAATATCTTATCCACATGACCTTAAAAACCAAGTTTGCAATTCTCGCCCTAGTTCCCATGTTTATGATTGTGGGATTAGCGGTCTTTTTAAATACTCAGTTTAGGGACACCCTGCTCGAAAGCCATTTGAACGGCATTCAGGACTCGTCACAGAAAATCAATCAACTCGCGGCGCAGGTCTATAACAAACTGCCCGAACAAGAACAGCAAAATCTCCCTAATCTGTTAAGCCAAGGGATGCAGAATGTTCGAATTATCACGATTTCAGAGGCCGACAGCCGCGCGCAAACTATTGCACGCAGCGGTGGCGGTATCGATACCAGCAGTTCACCTCAGAGGGCGATAAGCTCAGTGAACGAGCACAATATGCTAACCATTATTCCCGTGGACGAGCGTCAACTCGATGCCCTGCTATCTGCCGATAATCTCTTGGTTTATAGCGTGATGGCGGTGCTGTTATTCGTGCTCTTCCTCTTTAGCTATTACATTTCCACCTTTGTGGGCGGCGCACTCTATACCACAGTCATGGCGCTCAAACGTGCCGCTTCGGGGGATTTGACTGGCCGATTAAACTTCTTCGAAGTGAAAGATGAGTTCAGCATTCTTGCGATCAGCATCGACACTCTCGTTGAACGTCAACATACCCTAGTGAAGCAAATCGCTGAATCCACCAGCAAAATTCGGGAAGTGGTTTCATCTTTTAGAAGCACGGCGCAGCAAGGACAAGCCCTTGCGGTCAATCAACGTCAGCATCTCGATTCCTTAGCCACGGCAATGGAAGAAATGACCGCCGCGGTTAAAGAAGTGGCGCGTAACGCCGAGCAATCCTCCGCCGAAACCCAAGAAGCCAATCAGCAGGTGAATGCAGGCTCTAAGGATATTGAAACCACAGTAAGCGCGATTGATGTACTGTCGGATGAAATTTCTGAGGCCTCGGATGCGGTGAATGTCCTCAATGAAAACGCCAGTAAAATTGATGAAGTGGTGTCGACCATTAATGCCATTTCGCAGCAGACTAACCTACTCGCCCTCAATGCCGCGATTGAAGCGGCGCGTGCAGGCGAACAGGGCCGAGGTTTTGCGGTGGTTGCCGATGAGGTAAGAACCCTTGCTGGCCGCACGCAAGCTGCAACGGTAGAAATTAAATCTATGATTGAGTCGCTGCAACAAGGCACACGTAACCTCACCCAAGTGATGTCGCGCACCGTTAGCCAAGCGAGTGAAGGTAAGCAACATGTGCTGCAAACGGGTAAAGATCTCGAGTCGATTGCCCACCACAGCAGCCGTGTGTTCGAAATGAGTGTACTGATCGCAACATCAGCCGAAGAACAATCTGCCGTGGCTAACGAAATCGCGACCAATCTGATGGAAATTCGCAATCAATCCCACGATGTCGAGCAATCGGCGAACCAATCTGTGTCGGGTTGTGATGAACTGCAAGCAACTGCGGGACAACTTGACCAACTAATGGTTGGCCTAAAAGTCTAATCGCCCCACTCAAGAAGAAGGGATAGGTGTATCCCTTCTTTCTTCTGTATTTCTTTTGTAACGGCCACTTCCCTTTTCCCACGCTTGCGTATTTGATTTTTAAGTTTCTCTAACACCGTCTTATTGCGCTGGATACCAGACAAATTCATGGGTTGGAGCGCCAGTCGTTTGTATCGGTGATTGGCTAGTCATTCTGTTATCACGACCCACAAGATAACCGCACCTGATACCATATCCTATTGTTATTCATATAAATATTTACACTAGCTTTACACGATTCTTGGCGAGAGCAACTTGCTGGCGCATTTAAGAATAATTATCATTCGCCAAAATTTTACAAGGAAGAATGAAATGCCTGCACAACCTGATACCCGCCTGCCGCGATTTTCCCGTAACGCCCTCACCTGCGCCATCGCCCTAACTCTGAGCGCAGCCGCCACACTCGCTCAAGCACAAGATGCGCCCGAGATGGAACGCATGGTCATCACTGCCACTCAAACAAAACACTCCGAGCTCTCGGCGCCAGCATCGGTTTCGGTGATCAATCGCAGTGAGCTTGAGGCTTTAGTGATTGACGATCTCGCCAGCGCCGTTCGCTATTTACAGGGGGTGAATATCAGCGAAGGGACGCCCTATGGCCGTAACGAAATCAGCCTTCGTGGCCTAGATTCGGACTACACCTTAATCTTAATCAATGGCCGCCGTGTCAATTCCCGCGAGGCGCTGACCTCCAACTATGGCAATGACTTCGACCTATCGTCTATCCCCATGTCAGCCATCGAGCGCATCGAACTTGTCCGTGGCCCCATGTCGTCCCTCTATGGCTCCGAAGCTTTGGGCGGTGTAGTCAACGTCATCCTACGTCAACCAACCGAAAGCTGGCAAACCAGTGTTGGCGTGCAATACGACACGCCAACCAGTGGTGAAGGCGGCGATAGCACTAAATACAACTTCTACAGCAGCGGTGCGCTCATTAAAGATAAACTGCTGGCGAACTTGATTGTGGACAGCAATAAACGTGATGCATGGCGTTCTGACTTAAAACCAACCATAGATGCGCTTGAAGACAGGGATGAAATCAGCGCCCTAGCCAATCTACAATGGTTAATCGACACGCAGCAGGATCTGCAATTTGATATCAGTTACGCCAACGATGAGCGTGAATCCGATTGGAATAACTATGGCACTATCCTGACCAACAACCAGCAGGCAGAACGGATTAGTTCAGGCCTTACCCATAATGGCCGTTGGGATTGGGGCGATACGCGCCTACGCTATTATTATGAAAATGTCGAAGTGACCGATGATTCGGCGCTGATCGCACAAATCGGCCATATTACTCAAACAAACCATAATCTTGATGGGCAAACCACAGTGTTACTCGGCGAACATATGCTCACTGGCGGCGCCGAATACCGTTGGACCAAACTTGAGAACAGCCGCAATATTTTAGGCGATGGCACCCTAGACGATAGCCAAGCGGCGCTATATCTGCAGGACGAATTCAGTTTAGGGGAGCTTAGCCTCACCCTCGGCGGACGAGTCGATCACCACGATGTGTATGGCACCGAATTTAGCCCTCGTCTGTATCTGGTTTATCCGCTCAGCTCCGAATGGGTGATCAAAGGTGGTGGGGGTAAAGCCTTTAAAGCTCCGAATATGTCGCAGTCTCAAGCCGATTATATTATCCCAGCCTGTCGCGGCGCCTGCTCTGTGGCCGGTAATGGCGACTTACAACCCGAAACCTCGGTCAACTACGAGCTATCGACCCAATATCAAGCGGACGATTTTGGCGGTTCAGTCACCTATTTCCGCAATGATGTGGAAAACAAAATCATCACCGAAACCTGGGACAGAACCCCAGGCGCGGTACTCACTTATCAAAACGTTAATGAAGCTAAGATTACCGGTTGGGAATTGCAGGCATGGTACGACTTAACCGACAGCTTAAGCCTGAGTGGCAACTACAGTAAAACCGATGCCAAGGATAAGCAAAATGGCGCGCCTTTTACCCTAACACCCGAAGATAGCTACAACCTCAAACTGCAATGGCAAGCGCTGGAGGGATTATCCACCTTTATCGCCTACCACTACACGGGTGAACAATATCTGCGAACTAAGGTCAAGTCTGATGGTTATGGCTCATTAGATATCGGCGTTAATTATCAAATAAACCCAATGTTTAGGGTCAAACTAGGAGTAACTAACTTGACGGACGCCGAACGCGATCAAATTGCCACCGATTTGGATTACATTCAAAAGAGCCGCAGCGTCTATGCTGGGGTAACGGCAAGCTTTTAATCCTTAACGGCCTGCAACTGCAGGCCTTTTTCATCCGTTGTTCGGCCAGCGTGACGAATTAGATCACTAGGCGATTAAGGGATTTTCCTTAAAAATTGCAGGGCTTGGTCTAAATCTCGCGTACGCGCCATCGGCGGCAGGGAGTTTAAAAATGCCTGTCCGTAGGCGCGATTCACAATCCGATTATCACAAAGAATGAGTACGCCGCAGTCCTTTTCGTCACGGATCAAACGTCCAACCCCTTGTTTGAGCGCAATAATCGCCTGAGGTAATGACACTTGAGTAAAAGGATCGCCGCCCTGACGGCTAATATTGTCGGCGCGGGCACGGTAAAGCGGCTCATCGGGTGACACAAAGGGCAGCTTATCGATTATCACGCAGCTTAATAACTTGCCGCGCACGTCCACCCCTTCCCAAAAACTGCTCGTCCCCAGTAATACCGCATTCCCCAGTTGGCGAAACTTGGTCAGCAGACTCTGCTTGCCCGCCTGCCCTTGCACCAAGAGTGGATATTGAGTTCGTGTGCGCAATGCCATTGCGGTTTGCTCGAGCATTTTATGGCTGGTAAACAGAATAAAGGTTCGCCCCTGCGCCGCCTCAATCGCTTTGACACACACATCGACTAACTGCTTAAGCGCTTGCTGCTGATTCGCCACATTTCCCAGTTGCCTAGGCACACAAAATAACGCCTGACGCGGATAATCGAAGGGACTGTCTAAAATATGCGCCTTGGCATCGCTTATCCCAAGCTCCTGTGCAAAATGCCCTAGGCTGCGGTTCACTTGCAAGGTCGCCGAGGTAAAAATCCAGCTAGTATTGGCCACAAATAACTGCTGGCACTCGCGGGCAATATTGATGGGTGACATTCGTAGCATGACAAATCGGCTACCAAACTCAACGCTGTACGCCGCCTGCGGGTTATCACAATTAAAAAATTGATTCAGTTTATGATTAAGCTCAGTCAGCTTTACCGCAATATCATCCAATAATTCACTGCGCCCAACGTGCACAAGTAACAGCTTTTGCAGTGCGGTTAATTCAGCCAATAAATCCCAAGAGGCTAAGGCGATGGATTTATTGCCAAGTTGCATCCGCCAGTCCGACTCACCGCTCGAAAATAACGCATTATGCCAATCACTTAACTTGGTTAAACAGCGCTGACAAAATTGAGCAATCTGTCCCGTGTCGCTGAGCTCAGTTTGATAAATCTGCAATAACTTTTGCAGATAATCATCGATGGTGCGACTCGACGATTGCTGCCCAAAGTAACTGACGCAGATGTCTGGCAACAAATGCGCCTCATCGAAGATCACAACATCGGGATCGGGCAACAGCTCGGCAAACCCCGTATCCTTTAACACGCTGTCGGCAAAGAATAAGTGATGATTCACCACAATGATTTTTGCCTCCATGGCGCGGCTGCGGGCCTTGCGGGTAAAGCAGGCATCATAAAATTCACAGCGCTGGCCAAGACAGGTCTCTTTGGTACTGACCACTAAGGGAAGCGCGGGTGAGTTTTCGGCAACAGAGGTTAAGCCACCGATATCGCCATCTTTACTCATACCCGCCCATTGATTGATTTTGAGTAAATCATCCAATAAGCGCGCCTCAATATGGCTGGCCTCCTGCATCTGCCTATCGAGTCGATGCTGGCATAAATAGTTATTACGGCCTTTTAATAACGCAAGCTTGGGCGCAATCCCAAGCATAGATGTCAACGCGGGTAAATCCTTTAAAAACAATTGCTCCTGCAGGTTTTTACTGCCCGTACTCACGATCACTTGCTTGCCACTTAAGATGGCCGGAATTAAATACGCGAAGGTTTTACCGACCCCAGTTCCCGCTTCAATCAGTGCATTGCCCTTACTGGCAATCGCTTCACTGATGATTTGTGCCATTTCAACCTGACTCTGACGCGCACTAAACCCTTGAATATGTTTAGCGAGCACCCCATCGCTGGCAAAAGCGCGCAGCACTTCACTCGCCAATCGGCTCATTGGACGTTGAGCGTCGCTCGACTGCAGATTGGATTGCTGAAGTTTGGCTTGCCGCATCGCTGGGCGTCGGGAATGATTCAAGGGCGTGCGAGGTCCTTTAATAGGGTTAACATAATACGGTTCAGAGATGGCGGACTGTGGCTTAAGTCGTAAACAATTATTAAGGAGCCTGACTCCGTAAAGCCGCAGTGTAATTAAGCCCGACTAATAATACCAATAGTTTCAGTCCTGCGCCGAATTCAACATGCACATAGTTCTATGCGAGAATATTGCGAAGTTTGGCGGCCAGTCGAAACCCCGCTTTAAAAGATTGGTGCTCCTTGCCACGGATGAAGGTTTATAACGCGACTGGATGATTCAATGAAATACCTTTCTGGTTTTTTACTATTGTTGGCTTTTAACCCCGCCTCATGGGCTGGTTGTGATGAGGTGACTTCACAATGCCTCGTTATTAATGGGCAGGAAGAACGATCTGAATCCTGTGATATCGCGATTTGCGCCAATATGAGCGAATACCTAGTTGATGTCTCGCTCGAAAATGGAGGTACCATTTTTATGAAACAGGATAATCAATCGCAGCTGATTCGTGTTAATGGCAACCCAGGTATCTTCATTAGGCCGTCCCCCGAAAAAAGTGACCAAACCTGTTATGCTATGGCAGATAAAAGCATAACTTACTGCTTGCCTGATGCAGTGCTGTAATCAATATTGATAACGGTATATTTTAGATAGCAAAACAGACTGCAGATCACTCACTATGAAGGTAAGCGTGGAGCATAGAGGTTAACCATGCAAACGACATTAACTTTGTCACAATATGTGAAAAAGCGAAATGGTGTGCCACTGGGTGCCAATCACTCGATGAGGAATATGCTATCCCGCGCCCTTGGCGCTAAGTCATTCCCCATTTTTTGGCATTATTGGAATCCGATTTGGGGTTATTATTTATCACGTAATGTCATGCGTCCTAGCAGTCAGTTTCTGCCCATGTGGCTCGCCGTACTTGTCACCTTTTTGGTCAGCGGTGCGCTACATGATCTCGCCATCGCTCTGATTAAATGGCAAGCCATGTTCTTTTTTACCCCCTGGTTTGGCATCATGGGAATTATCGTGATTGCCTCAAATAAATATGGCCTTTCCTACGGCGCATTACCTTGGGTTATGCGGGCCTTGATTAATTTACTGTTTATTTTCTCATCATTTTCGTTAACCGAATTCATGCTGGATCTATTGAATCCTTAACCCTAATTAACTCGCCCTAATGATGTAAATGATGCTCGCTCAAAAGGATATTTCATGCGATTAACATTAACCTTGGAAACCCTATTATCTCAACTTGGTTCTTTTTCGTGGCACTTGGATATGTACAAAGCCCTAGATCAACCATTAAGTCCTACAATGTCGGTGTTAATCATTGACGATGAGCTTGAAGAGGAGCGCTACCAACAGGATGAGCCTCTCTACCCGCAAAACCAAGGCTATCAATACGTTTTGAGCATTGCCGATTTACAAATCATCAAGGCTAACTTAGTGCAACAGCTGCCAAATGCTACCTTGCATGACTTAATTCATGCTGTCAGTTATTACTATCAAAACGATGCTTATATAAATGTAGAGTGTTAACCGCTTTAATTAAGATTTTTTAAGATATATCAAACCCAATTATTAAAAGATAAAAAAGAATCAGATATGGATAAAAAAGCAAAAAGGATTTTATTCTCCACCTATTGGAAGAATGGTTGGATTGACGCAAAAAATAGAAGTCTCTCCGAGTCCGACTTTAACTACGCCAAATCGAAAGGATTAATGTTTGATCCTTTAACTATCTCCCACGATGAATGCATCATTGCCATCACAGCGCTAGTAAAAGGCATTTCGCAAAAACAAGTAACAAAAGGATTTTTAAGCAGTCTAACCTCTAGGCGACTGGATTGGCGCTCATCCCTTGCATCCTATGCGATCGCCCAAAAAATTCCATCACACCAATATGCGCCCGTCATTTCAGGCACTTCCTACACGGATGGCAAACCAACGGCACACTCCTATACCTGTGGCATTTGCCGAGACAGTCAATATGGCATCCGAGGAAGTCAATCCTATATCGAAATGGATATTAACGTATTCAATTTCGAGCGCATTAAATGGGGCGGCGTGCGCCATGGGGATATTTTGTATACCTATTTTGATTTAAGCCAATTTATCAATGCAGATATTCCAGAGCCGACAACAGATGATATTGCCTGTTTTAGGGAGATATTAACGATTATCGAAACATCTGAGCCGAGCGATTATCCCAGCGCATTGGAGAAAAGATTAGCGAGTGTAATAAAATCGAGTAAAGCTGAGCGACAAATATTAATCGAAATATTAGCCAGTCTGGGAATATTAAAACCCTATACTGTCGATAGACAACGCCAAGGCAAAAATGACTGGGTATTTGCCGAATATTGGCGTGGTGAAGATAAATATTGCCAACAGACAGTTGAACAACTGTTTGGAGAATATTTAGCACAATAAAACGGATGTCACAGCACTAATTCGGCATTAGCGCTGTGACTGACACTCATCCGCACTCGCCAGTCCAGAGGATGCTGCTAGATAAAATCTGCCATCCTTGCCGCTATTCTAGCTGCCGAACGGTTCTAAACGTAGAGTCAGCTTTCTGCCCACCCCTAGCAAACCTCAAGTAGTCCCCTCTTGCGATCGGTTGATTTACCTCCAGCGACCACCAAGATGAAACATTTTCATAAAGCGCATAAATATTCTTATTTAGTTAAAATTAGCTGTTGCAAACGGCACAGAAAGCGGTTAGCTTAAAAAAACGTTCGATGGATAAGTATCCATCAACACCGAATTCAACAGAATAGAGTATAGAGAGTCATATGAGCCCATTACTGAACGCTATCCACCATCATCACCACCATATGCGGTAGCCTTCGGACGCTCACTGCCGGAGGACTGTATCCTTCTGGCGGACTGATTCAAAGATGATCACTAACCCCTGGAAGGAATTCCGGGGGTTTTTGCTTTTAGGCTTTTTAACTTACAACTTAACCCGTTTTTAGTATGTAATTTCAATATGTTAGCTAGATAAATACCGGCCAAACATAGAAACCAGTTAAACCATGCGACAAAAGAATATCATTTTGAATTTGTTAACTTTGAGCGAGACAAGACTATGACTGAATCAAACCGTTTACGCATCGCCATCCAAAAATCTGGCCGTTTATCCACCGACTCACAGCAATTACTCAAGAGCTGCGGTGTTAAGTTTTCCATTAACGAACAACGTCTTATCGCGCACGCAGACAACATGCCTATCGATTTACTCAGAGTGCGTGACGATGATATTCCAGGGCTGGTGATGGATGGTGTGGTCGATTTAGGCATTATTGGTGAGAACGTGCTCGAAGAAGAGCAGATTGAGCGTCAAACCTTAAATAAACCTGCGGAGTTTGTGAAATTACGCCAACTTGATTTCGGTGCCTGTCGCCTGTCGTTAGCTGTGCCAACCGAATTTAGCTATGCCGATGCCTCATCCTTGGAAGGCTTGCGAATTGCCACCTCCTACCCCAATCTGCTTCGCCGTTTTATGCAACAAAAAGGCATAAGTTATCGCGACTGTATGTTGAAAGGCTCGGTTGAAGTCGCGCCGCGTGCCGGGCTTGCCGATGGCATTTGTGACTTAGTCTCCACCGGCGCCACCCTTGAGGCCAACGGTTTATACGAAACCGAAGTCATCTATCGCTCCATGGCCTGTGTTATCCAATCGACCCAAACTCAAACGCCGAGCAAACAAGCCTTAATCGACAGAATTTTATCCCGCGTAAACGGCGTGATCCGCGCCCGTGAAAGTAAATATATTTTGCTGCACGCGCCCACTGAAACCTTAGATCAAATTGTCGCCCTGCTGCCCGGTGCCGAAAACCCCACTGTATTGCCATTAAACGACGATACTAATCGAGTGGCCATCCACGCCGTCAGTACTGAAGATTTATTCTGGGACACCATGGAGCAACTCACCGCGCTCGGCGCCAGCTCTATCCTCGTAATGCCAATTGAAAAAATGATGGGGTGATCTATGGATATTTTGACTTGGGCAGCATTATCCACCGATGAACAAAAAGCCGCGCTCCAACGCTCACCTTTAATTGGTGACAGCGGCTTAGAACAAAGTGTTCGGGCGATTGTCGATGCCGTGGCTAACCGTGGCGATGCGGCGCTGAAAGAGTTTAATCAAAAGTTTGATGGCTTCAATAGTGCCAATATCGACAGTCTGCGTTTAAGTGAAAGTGAGATTAGCGCCGCCAGCGCACGAGTCTCGGCAGAACTTAAAGCCGCCATTGCCCAAGCGATGGCCAATATTGATGTGTTTCACAGCGCGCAGCAATTTCGCCCCATAGAGATTGAAACCCAAGCGGGTGTTCGCTGCGAGCTTCGTAGCGAACCGATTGAAAAAGTCGGTTTATATATTCCCGGCGGCAGCGCGCCCCTCATTTCGACCGTGATGATGTTGGCCCTGCCAGCAAAAATCGCCGGCTGCGAAAAACGCGTATTGGTGAGTCCGCCGCCGATTAACGATGCGATTGTGTATGCGGCAAACGCCTGTGGGATCACTGAAATTTATCAAGTGGGCGGCGCACAGGCCATTGCCGCACTCGCTTTTGGTACTGAAACGATTCCTAGCGTCGATAAGATTTTCGGCCCAGGCAACCGTTATGTCACCGAAGCCAAACGCTTAGTCTCCCAAGATGGTCGCTGCACTGTGTCTATCGATATGCCCGCAGGCCCTTCCGAGGTGTTGGTGATTGCCGATAGCGATGCCAATGCGCAGTTTATTGCCGCGGATTTACTCTCGCAAGCGGAGCATGGCCCTGATTCGCAGGTCATTTTAGTCACGGATTCTGAGCCATTAGCACAAGCTGTCAATCAAGCGCTCGAGTCACAACTGGCCGCCCTGCCGCGCCAAGAGATTGCCGCGACCGCCCTAAAAGGCAGCCGCACCATTTTGGTAAAAGATACGCAAGAAGCGGCGCTCGTGTCGAATCGCTATGGACCCGAACACTTAATTATTCAAACCCGCTTCCCACGGGACGTACTAAATCATATTCGCGCCGCAGGCTCAGTGTTTTTAGGGGCCTATACACCTGAATCGGTTGGGGATTATGCCAGTGGGACTAACCATGTATTGCCAACTTACGGTTATAGCCGCGCGGTATCTAGCCTCTCCTTGGCAGACTTTAGCCGCCGCTTTACGGTGCAAGAGCTCAGCGCTAAGGGCCTGCTCGGACTCGGGCAAGCGGTGATGACCCTTGCCAACAATGAGTTACTCGATGCCCATAAAAATGCGGTCGCGATACGCTTAGCCAGTCTTAAGGACTGATGGAAATAAGTAACGCAATCAACAGTACGCTTAATTAAAGCCATAGCAAGACTTAGGACGAATAGGATGAGCCAAGTGCCAACTAGCCAAGCACCAACGAGCCCAGCAACAACGAGCAATGTGCCTGTGACAAATATTCCAAGCGCCAATTGCGCCAGCAATACTCTCGAAAGCACAAGCATCGAGCCAACAACCCTTGCCGCACGTCTTGCTCGGCCCGAACTGCTCGAGTTAACGCCTTACCAAAGTGCTCGCAGGCTGGGTGGTCGTGGGGATATTTGGATCAACGCTAACGAATCGCCCTTCAATAATGTGGCCGTTGCCGAACTCGATTTATCTAAGTTAAATCGTTACCCCGAGTGCCAACCACCCGCGTTAATCAATGCCTATAGCCAATATAGCGGTGTTGCGAAGAGCAGAATTGTCGCCAGTCGCGGCGCCGATGAGGCCATCGAACTGCTGATCCGTGCCTTTTGTGTTCCAGGCATCGACTCCATTGCCACCTTTGGGCCCACTTACGGCATGTACGCCATTAGCGCGCAAACCTTTAATGTGGGCGTTAAGGCATTAAGCTTAACGGCTCAGTACTGTCTCCCAAGTGACTTTGCGACCGCCGCACGCGGCGCTAAGTTAGTGTTTATCTGTAATCCCAATAACCCAACTGGCACTGTGATTGAGAAGGCGCGCATAGAGCAAGCCATCCAAGCCCTACCCGACGCCATCGTTGTCGTCGATGAGGCTTATATCGAGTTTTGCCCCGAATATAGCGTCGCCGATTTACTCGAGTCTTACCCAAACCTTGTGGTGCTACGCACTCTTTCAAAGGCCTTTGCCTTAGCGGGCGCCCGCTGCGGCTTTTTGCTCGCCAATGAAGAGATTATCGAAATCATCATGCGGGTGATTGCGCCCTATCCCGTGCCATTGCCCGTGAGTGAAGTGGCCGTGCAAGCGCTATCCGCTGCTGGGATTGCACGGATGAAAACCCAAGTCAAAGAACTCAATGCTCAGGGCGAGCGACTCGCGGCGGCGCTGAATTTGTACTGCGAGCAATGGGGCGGCGCCGTGCTAACACCCAATGGCAACTATGTGCTCGCCGAATTCGACGATGTGGCAAAAGTGGCAAAGCTACTTATCGACAATGGCATTGTCGCGCGGGCTTATAAGGACCCAAGGCTGGCTAAAGCCATTCGTTTTAGTTTTAGCTCTCAGGCTGACACCGACCGCTTAGTGTCGCTATTTGAATCGCAAAAGTTGTGAGCATTTGATGCAAGTATTAACGCAGCATTGGCCTAATAGACTGATTTTATAAAGATAACAAACTGAATTGAAAGGTAGCAGCATGAACCCAGTATTTACCCCAAATGTCGCCCAGAAAATACTTTTTATCGACCGCGATGGCACCTTAATTGAAGAGCCCATCACCGACAAACAGGTCGATAGCCTCGCCAAACTGGTATTCGAGCCCCAAGTGATCCCCGCCTTACTGCGCCTGCAAAAAGCTGGGTTTAGGTTGGTGATGGTCAGCAATCAGGACGGACTCGGTACCCCTTCCTTTCCGCAGGAAGATTTTGATGCGCCGCACAATATGATGATGCAAATCCTGTCTAGCCAAGGGGTTAAGTTTGAAGATGTACTCATCTGCCCGCACTTTAACGATGAAAATTGCAGCTGCCGCAAACCAAAACTAGGGCTAGTGAAAGACTTTTTGACCCAAGGCACCATCGATTTCACTCAATCTGCCGTGATTGGTGACAGACACACAGATGTGGAACTGGGCAATGCCATGGGGATTAAAAGCTTTCAATATCAGCGTGGCAGCCTAGGCTGGGACGCGATTGCCGATGCCTTACTCAACAAGGGCCGCACCGCGACTGTGGTACGCACAACCAAGGAAACCGATATTCGCGTGACTGTCGATCTCGACAATGCCAGCAAAGGCGCCATCAACACTGGCATCGGTTTCTTCGACCATATGCTGGATCAAATCGCCACCCACGGAAACTTCAAAATGGAGGTGAATGTCGATGGTGATCTGGAGATAGACGATCACCACAGCGTAGAAGACACCGCATTGGCGATTGGGGATGCACTACGCCAAGCGCTGGGCGATAAACGCGGTATTGCCCGTTTTGGTTTTAGTTTGCCGATGGATGAGGCCAAGGGCGAATGCTTACTCGATCTCTCCGGCAGGCCTTTTATTAAATTCGCCGCCCAATTTGAACGGGAAAAAGTCGGTGAAATGGCCACCGAAATGATACCGCACTTTTTCCGCTCCTTTGCCGATGGCTTGCGTTGTACCTTGCATGTAGCCGCCGAGGGAGACAACGATCACCACAAGGTCGAAGCGTTATTTAAAGTGCTGGGCCGCGCGCTGCGTCAGGCCGTCAAAGTTGAAGGTGATGTCTTACCATCGAGTAAAGGCGTGCTCTAACGCCGTGTTAAATCTGAGTTAGGTACTTAATGACCTGATGCAGGTTGATTAGCGAATAATACAAAGCCTGATGATTTTAACGAGGGTCAGTTTCGGAAATGTGGCGACAAACCACTTCCCCCACTGACCCATCAATAGGAAAACCCAATGTCAGCAAACATAGATGAATTTGATGTTGTCATCATAGACACAGGTTGCGCCAACTTAAGCTCGGTCCGTTTCGCCTTTGAGCGCCTCGGCGCTAAGGTGTTAGTCACCGATGACAAGGCCAGCATTAAAGCCGCTAAACGTGTGGTACTGCCAGGTGTCGGCAGCGCTGGCGCTGCGATGGCTTCCTTATCTGAAAAAGCCTTAGTCGAATTAATTCAAGGGTTAACTCAACCCGTGCTGGGGGTCTGCTTAGGGATGCAAATGCTCACCCTGCTCTCTAAAGAACGCGGCGGCCAAGCGCTGGATTGCCAATGCTTAGGCATTATTCCAACGGAGATCGACGAGCTAGACCGTCAAACACTTAAGGCCGAAGGTTTACCTCTGCCGCACATGGGCTGGAACCAACTGACCTTTAGCAATCCGTCTCAGGTTCACCCGCTGTTTGTCGGTGTTCCAGCCGGCAGTTATGTGTATTTTGTGCACAGCTACCGCGCGCCATTAAGCGACTACACCTTGGCACAATGCCGTTATGGTGAAGACTTTAGCGCAGCCATCGGTAAAGACAACTTTATGGGCGTGCAATTTCACCCCGAGAAGAGCGCAGCCGTGGGCGCACAAATCCTAGGTAACTTTTTAAAAATGCAGTAAATGCAATCGCTTATTAGCTTTTGACTGAGCTAAGTTTGGGGAGGCTAAGTTTGGCTAAGCCAGCTTGTTTCAGCCACAACATGCAGCAATAAAGCGCGGCAGCAAATGCAGCAAAAAGAATTTAAGGACAACAGATGATCATTCCAGCAATTGATTTAATTGATGGCAAGGTAGTTAGGCTCTACCAAGGGGATTATGGGCAGCAAACTACCTTCGATTTAAGCCCACTGGCCCAGTTGCAATCCTACCAAGACCAAGGGGCAAGCTGGCTGCATATCGTGGATTTAACTGGCGCCAAAGAACCCGCTAAACGCCAAACGGCTTTGATTGCTAAGCTGACTGCAGGGCTAAGTGCCAATATTCAAGTGGGCGGCGGGATCCGCACTGAAGAACAAGTCGCCGAGTTATTATCCCTTGGGGTTAAACGCGTGGTGATAGGCTCGCTCGCCGTCAAAGAGCCCGAGTTAGTCAAAGGCTGGTTTAACAAGTTTGGCAGCGAGGCAATTTGCCTCGCACTGGATGTGAATATCAATCAGAGCGGCGAGAAAATCGTCGCGGTTTCCGGCTGGCAAAGCGGTGGCGGTAAGAGTCTAGAATCTATCGTCGAAGACTTTAGCCAAGTTGGACTAAAACATGCGCTGGTGACTGACATCAGCCGCGATGGCACCCTCACAGGCGCCAATACCGCACTCTACCGTGAGCTATCCAGCCGCTATCCCGATATCGCTTGGCAAGCCTCGGGCGGCATTGCCACCCTTGAGGATGTTGCCGCCGTCAGAGACAGTGGCGCCGCGGGCATCATTATCGGTAAAGCTTTACTTATCAATCAGTTTAATGTTGCGGAGGCAATACAATGCTGGCCAAACGAATAGTCCCCTGTTTAGATGTGAAAGATGGCTGCGTGGTCAAGGGCGTACAGTTTCGCAACCATGAAATTGTTGGCGACATAGTGCCACTCGCGGCGCGTTACGCCGCAGAGGGCGCCGACGAACTGGTGTTTTACGATATCACCGCCAGTGCCCATGACCGTGTGGTCGATAAGTCTTGGGTGAGCCGAGTGGCGGAGCAAATCGATATCCCCTTCTGCGTCGCCGGCGGCATTAAAACCATCGGCCAAGCCCGAGAGTTATTGGCCTTTGGCGCGGATAAGATTTCGGTCAACTCACCCGCTCTTAGCGATCCGAGTTTAATCTCACGCCTGCAGGATGAATTTGGCCGTCAATGCATAGTGATCGGCATAGACTCTTTTTATGATGCGGCAAGCGACAGTTATAAGGTAAAGCAATTTACCGGCGATGAAGCCGCCACCAAAGAAACCGCTTGGTACACTCAGGATTGGGTCGAAGAAGTACAAAAACGCGGCTGCGGCGAAATCGTGCTCAACGTGATGAACCAAGATGGCGTGCGCGGGGGCTATGATATCAAACAGTTAAGCCTAGTACGCCAGCTGTGCGACGTGCCCTTAATCGCCTCGGGCGGCGCTGGCACTATGGCGCATTTTCGCGATGTGTTTATCGAGGCTAAGGTGGATGCAGCGCTGGCGGCCAGCGTGTTCCATAAAGCCATTATCAATATCGGCGAGTTGAAACAGTATTTAGCGGCCGAAGGCATCGCCATTCGCCAGTAACTCAACATCAGTAGCGATTGATAGAAATAATAAGGTATGCAGATATGACAACTGGAACCACTTCAAGCTGTTGCCAAGGCCCTGCAAGCGCAGAGCTGGTCAATAACCTCGACTGGGAAAAACAACAGGGGCTTATCCCTGCGGTTATCCAAAATCACCTATCGGGTAAGGTGCTAATGCTCGGATTTATGGATAAAGCCGCGCTGCAGCACACGCTGGCGACCGGTGATGTGACGTTTTTTAGCCGCTCTAAGCAACGTTTATGGACCAAGGGCGAAACCTCAGGCCATACCCTAAAATTGGTCGCCATCGATAAAGACTGTGATAACGACAGCCTGCTGGTGCAGGTATTGCCCAATGGCCCAACCTGCCATAAAGGCACCGAAAGCTGCTGGCTCGATGGCAATGCGCACCCGTTTTTAAACAATCTAGCCGAGCTTATCGGCTCACGTAAGGGGCAAAACCCTGAGTCGAGCTACACCGCCTCTTTATTTGCCCGAGGCACCAAACGCATTGCCCAAAAAGTCGGTGAAGAAGGATTAGAAACCGCCTTGGCCGCAGCAACTCACGATAAAGAGGAGCTGATTAACGAGGCATCGGATCTGATGTATCACTTGCTAGTTTTGCTTGAAGATCAATCACTAAGCTTAAGTGATATTAACGCCAACTTGCTTGCCCGCCATCAAAAAGCGCAGCAAAAGTAGTCCGCTTTCAAATATCATAGTACCTCTCTGCCGTATTCCTTTTGGTCTGCGGCAGAGTACTCTTCATTTACATTCAGTTACGGCCTATTCACCTGCTATAGCTAACCCCAGCAGTTCTCCCCCCTGCTGTTGCCAACCCCTTCTCGTGCTAGCCAAAGCCTCGCCTCCACAGTCCGTCTTGTCCCCCTTAGCTTCAGCTAAAAACGGCACAACGTCACACAAATTGTACACTTGGCCCCTGACAAAAAATCAGCAAAATACTGTTGTAATGGTTGACAAGTACACCTTAACTGCCTATCGTAGCCTGCGTCCTCGAACCCGCACGAGGCATTGACGCAACTTATTAACATTTAAGACAAATTTAAAAACAAGCGAATTGCCTTCGTTATGTGATGTGATCAAGCCATTAGATGTGCCCAAATCACTCGATGTTATTAAGTGCCGAATTAACCCCAAGCAAAGGCGAGTTTTATGCGTATTACCACAGCTTATTATCCCTATCTGTAGCCGCAATGGCATAGATAGGCACACTCGCCTGACCTTCCATTGTGGCCATATCCCCAACGATCCGCAGATTGCGCCACGATCACAATACAGGTACATCACGTACCCTTTAGTTCCCAGTATCACGCGCCACTCTGCACAGCTCCTCAATAAAGCACTCATCTGAGACAGTTGAGCCATTAATAAAGACGTTTGAGCGTAAAGTTATGACACAAAATAAATTTTTCGGTAGTTTGCTACTGATTGCAGGCACCACCATTGGCGCGGGTATGCTCGCACTCCCTATCGCCTCGGCAGGACTCGGTTTTGGTGTATCCAGCCTGATTATGTTGCTCCTCTGGGCGCTGATGGCCTACACCGCCCTGCTGATGGTTGAAATCCATCAATTTGCTCCGAGCGATGCGAGCCTGAACCAATTAGCCCGCACGCTTTTGGGCGCTAAGGGCCAAGTGATTGCCAGTGTTGCCCTGATGTTTTTACTCTACGCCCTGTGCGCCGCCTATATCGCGGGTGGCGGCGAGCAAGTCAATCAAAAGCTCAATGCTTGGTTAGGGTTAGATCTGCCGCCACAGGCCGGCGCCATCTTCTTTACCCTGTTAGTCGGCACCATAGTCGGCTTAGGCACCCATTGTGTCGATTTGATCAATCGCGTGCTATTTAGTTTGAAAATCATTGCGTTAATCCTAATGCTGGCCCTATTACTGCCGCAGGTTGAAGGCACACATTTACTCGAACTGCCACTAGAGCAAGGGCTTATCGTGTCGGCCATTCCAGTGATTTTTACCTCCTTTGGTTTTCATGGCTCGATTCCGTCCGTGGTGCGCTACTTAGGCGTTGAGGTAAAAAGCCTGCGTAAAATCATGCTGCTCGGCTCGGCGTTACCGCTACTGATTTACCTGCTGTGGCAACTGGGCAGCCAAGGCGTACTCAACCAAAGCCAACTGATGACGAATCAGAGTCTTTCAGGCTTTATCAATCAGTTAGCCAGTGTACTGCACAGCCAATACTTAAGTTCTGCCATCAGTGTTTTTGCCGATCTGGCGCTGGCCACCTCCTTTTTAGGGGTCAGCCTTGGTCTGTTTGACTTTATGGCGGCGAATTTAAGGCAGCAGGATAATGCCGCGGGTCGCAGTGTTACCGCCGCCATTACCTTCGTGCCTCCTCTGGGGTTTGCCCTCTTTTACCCGCAGGGATTTATTACCGCCCTCGGCTATGCGGCAATCGCCCTCGTGATCCTCGCGATTTTTTTACCCGTTGCCATGGTGTGGGTACAAAGACAAACGCGCGATAAGGCAAACCAGCCTCAAGGTTACCGCGTCGCGGGGGGAAAGCTCGGTTTATTGTTAGCGATGCTCTGCGGAGTGGCCGTGATTGGCGCTCAGCTCTTGGGATAAGCGACGCGGATAAACAATCGGGATAAACGCTATTTTACTTTAAGCCGTATAAGTGCCTGTAAAATCAAGATGAATAATGACAGGCACTCAGTCTTGCTTCGCGCAAGATTGCCAAGTTCTTTATTAGTCAGCCAGCGGCTTGAGTGTTAAACTGCCGCTAATCCCGCTTGCCGCTCAGCATCGGCAGCCCCAAATCGCCTCACGCTCCCACGGGGAACAATAGCAAGGCGCTGATGATAAGGATGACATTCGAACCCCATGGTTAACACGCCGACATCGCCAGATCAGGAGACTGCTGAGCACGCGCATCGGGCGATGACTCAAGAAGCGACTACGGCCGCAGCGCCAGATTCGGCGGCGTACCGCCGCGGTTCTACACTCAAAAAGCGCTTAAAACAAAGCCTGATTGCCACCACTGTGGCCGGCCTGTTAGCTGGCGCGGCGCTAACCATTTGGATAATAAACAGCCAAACCGAAGCCCTGATCCTTCGCGTTGCAAATTATGCCTTAAGCGGTATGGACGGTGAGCTTAGCGATATTCGTTTAGGCCCCATGGGTTTAGAACATTGGCAAATTCGCTCTGCGAGCCTGCGTGTACATGACTCGCATTTAGTGATCAATAATCTGGATATTCAGCTTGAACTCAACTGGCCCAAAAGCCTTGAAGAACTGAAGCAACTTGTCCAAGTTGAGAGCTTGACTCAAAAAATCAAGCGCATTAGCACGGGCGAGATAGACGTTGAACTCGGCGCATCGCTGCTGGAGCGAAGCCCCACCATCGCCGATGAACAAACGCCAGCGTTGGCGTTAAATATCAAATCTTTACCTTTAATTGATATAGGTAAAACCACACTCAGATTAGCGCCGCAAGCAGAGCTTCCGGCATATCAGCTGGTGATGGATAAACTCAGCCTGAATCATCAAGCTGAATTAACCACAGCCTTTAGCAGCCCTGAGGGTGAACCGTTAGCCCACCTTACCGCGACGCTTGGCAACGAACAATGGCGCTTGAAGAGCGAACTGAATATCGCGCCGCTACTGGAAAACCTGCATCAAATTGGTCTGCGCCAAACCCAAGGAAGCATCCTCAACCAATTAACCCAGTGGGATCAACAGTGGCAACAACTTGGGATAGGATTAAGTGGGCAACTCAGTTCTGAGAGCACGATGACACTCGCCAGCGGCGAAATCACAAGCCGACACCGCATTCAGCAGCCCAGCATCAGCTTAAGCCATTTTGCCGACTTAACGCTCGCGCCCCAGCCAGCTTTGGGATTTGAGCTTAGTGGATCACTTGCCTCGCTTAATCTCACCCTCGAGCCTTTTCGTCTTGAGCTCACACCCAATGCGGCACAACATACGCAGCTATTAGCCGCACTTAATCAGTCACTGCAATTGAGCGATGAAAACTCTCAAGCGCTCCTTACCCTGCTGTCGGGGCTTAAAAGCACCGAGGCGCCCGTGGGCCTTGCCTTTTCGATGACAACGCCACTGCATTATACGCTGACATCTCAAGCGAGCAGCCATGAACCCATAGCGCTGCCCGCATTCGAGTTAAGCACCCTAGACAGTAAGCTTGAGACGCGTATTCACTTACAAGATATCCAGTTAACGCCCACGCCAGATGATTGGAAGGTCGCGAGCCGCTGGCAACTGGCGCTTACGCAAACGACCCCGCTGTCGCTGCGGGAGCTTTGGCACGCAGCACCGCAGGATCTCAGTTGGGGCGCTGGAATGCTGCAAACGGCGGGTCATATCAGTGTTGCTCAGTCGGCTCAAGGGCTGAATTGGCAAGTGAGCACAGCGCCAGTGACGAGTAACTCGAGTGTCTCAAGTGTTTCAAGCGATACTTTACAATTTGCACTTGAAGATCTGCAGCTACAGCAAACTGCGCAAGCCGCCGAGCATCAAACTAAACAGACGCAGTTAAGCCTTGGCAGTATTCAACTCAACGCTAAGGCTCCCATGGCCGCGAGTGCAACCCCGTTGGCGGCTCAGGATACGACTGGCGCACAATCGACCGAGTTTGCGTTCAAGCTGCCGCCGCTCTCGCTCGCCCTATCGCAGCTGCGCGTGAGCCAAGCGGTAGACAATCTTACTGGCAACAACAGCGCCACTACCGCAATACAGAGCAGTCGCAACGATATTAGCCTCAAGGCGTTCTCCCTTGAGACATCAAAGGCGATGACGCTCGATTACTCCTCGTTGCAATCCATTGAAAATGCAATCCAATCGAGTCAGTTGAGTAATCAAGTTGACTGGCAAGCGCAGCAGCTCTTGATTGAAAAGCAGCTCAGTGCCAAAGGCCGCACACGTAAACAGACTGTGCTTAAACTGGATAATTTGGCACTCGCGCAGACGTTAAACTGGCAAAACCAACGTCTTCACGGCCATGAACAGTGGCAAGTCGGCACGATTGAGCTGCAAAGCGACCATCAATTACAGTTCGCCGCGCCTAACAAGCCACTGCTGTTAACGGGCCAGTGGGTTGTCGATACTAGCATGACAGAAGCGCTATCTTTGCTTAATCAAACCCAGCCCTTGCCCGCTGAGTTAAATGTGACAGGCCATAACCAATTACAGGCACAATTTAAGCTGACACATGAGCCAGAGCAGACCCAATTTGCCATGCAAATTACCCAGTCGATGACAGAGCTAGAAGGTTTTTATCAAGACACAACCTTTGAAGGCGGGAAATTACAGGCCCAATGCGAGTTCACTTGGGGGCAATCCTATAAGGCGCCGCAAGCGCCAGGCTATTTCAGCAGTTTAAGCCGACTGAACTGCCCGCAGACCGTGATGACCTTTAACTTGTTCGATCCCGGCTTTCCCTTGACCGATATCGAAGTGGAGGCCGATATTGCCCTTGCCAAGGATGCCAAAAAGCTTCCCGACAATTGGCTGCAACAACTCACGGGCTTGAGTGATACCGACGTGTCGATGACCGCCAAGGGCAAAGTATTGAGCGGCCAGTTCTTACTGCCTGATTTTAATTTAAAATTACAGGACAAATCCCACGCCTATCTATTATTGCAGGGCATGAGCCTTGAGGAAGTGCTGCGCATTCAGCCACAAATTGGTATCTATGCCGATGGTATTTTCGATGGTGTATTACCCGTGGATTTAGTCGATGGCAAAGTCTCGATCAGCGGTGGCCAGTTGGCGGCCCGTGCGCCCGGTGGCCTTATTGCGATTTCGGGTAATCCAGCAGTCGATCAAATGCGTCAATCGCAGCCTTATCTCGACTTTGTATTTTCAGCACTAGAACATTTAGAATACAGCCAGTTATCCAGTAGTTTCGATATGGATCAAACCGGTGATGCCAAGCTCTTAGTGGAAGTCAAAGGCCGCAGCCAAGGGATTGAACGCCCCATCCACTTGAATTACTCTCATGAAGAGAACATGCTGCAATTATTCAGGAGTCTTCAGATTGGTAACGATCTGCAGGACAGAATCGAAAAATCCGTGAAGTAACAAGGAAACCTCAGTGAAGATCATTCAATTACAGCAAGTGAGTTTAGGTGCATTGCTGCTACTGGCGGCATTGCAAGGCTGTGCGCCAACGGTAAAGATTGAGCCGCCTGATAAACCGATTGTGATTAATCTCAATGTGAAAATTGAACACGAGATAAAAATCAAAGTGGATAAGGAGCTAGATCAGCTTCTATCAGATGATAAGTTGTTCTAATCACTAAGAATTGAGGAATATACAATGAAATCAATGCCACTCAAAACCCTGCTAAAAAAGCCAACATTACTCCTGTTGCTCGGCCTGAGTTTATTCAGCTTAAATGCCTTTGCCATGTCACTACAGGAAGCCAAATCCCAAGGTTACTTAGGTGAGCAGCTCAATGGCTATCTGGGACTAGTGCAAAATAATAGCGAGGCCAAAGCCGTGATGGACGATGTGAACAACAAACGCCGCGCCCATTACGAAACCATCGCGAAAAAGAACAATATCTCCGCCGCCGATGTGGCCAAACTTGCCGGTGAAAAAGCTATCGCCGCCACAGATAAAGGCAACTATGTGCAAAACGCCCAAGGAAAATGGGTTAAAAAGTAGAGAGTTAGCACTACTAAGCGACTAAGCACTGACAAAAACGCCTGCAATCGCAGGCGTTTCTGTCTCTATCATTGATCACGGAATGAAAAACGTACCTGTTTTATGCTGAGGCTGTACGCCCATATCGCATCGATTGCAGCATTTTTAGCTATCAGAGCAGCCAGCGAGCACAATCTTTGATGCCTGAAATAAGGTTTGCTCAATCCAATCCCGAAAATATGAAATACGTGAGTAATGTTCAATCACGCCATACTTGCCCTCTTCCCAATTGGTTGACTCGGCATTTTGCCATGAGCTGACACCGATAAGACAAACTGAATCGGCCGATGTGAGATACGCGGGGCCGCCCGAATCTCCTGGGCCACTAATCCCCTCCAATGGTAAGGCATTCGCGTCACGGTCAAAGATAAATTGCAGCCATTGCTCCTGCACCCCGACCACGGCATTGTGTGCTGCGCGTAATTGTTTGTCGGCCCCCGCAACGCCCACCAGCCCATTACCATAATCGCCACGTCCGACGAAGGTGGCGATTTTGCCCGTTTCGGTTGAGGCATGATTCAATCTAGCGAGTGTTGCATCTTCAATGGGAGAAGCCAATTGAACCAAGGCAATATCGTAGGGAAAGTGCCTTTCTTTCCAAAGTGGATGTTTTATCACGTCTTTAATCGGGTAAAAATGCGTTTTAAATTGCACCTTATTGCCGACCGTTAGCTCATTAGCCACGTGCGCCGCCGTCACAATCCATTGCTTATCGATAAGGCTGCCAGTACCAAGCACGATTTCATCGCCTTTATAAAGTCCTAAAAAGCTGACCGTCGAATTATCACTTTGCGCCGCCGCTTGATATTTCGCGTCATCCACATCATGCCTGAAAATCATGGCATTGGCGGCACTGGTTATCGCCAGTAACAGTACGAACATCCATTTCATATTGAACTCCTATCCTTGCGTCTATTTATTCGCCAATATTGCGTGATGAGAATATAGAGAATGAATCATCATTAATGTCGAGAACTTAACAGCTTTTCCTCATTTGAGATATAGCCGCAGCATTCATATCATTCAGGCGCAATTGGTCAATTTGGCATGTTGAATGACATCGAGATTTATTCGTAGAAAACAAAAGCGCAGCGAACTTGATGTTCACCGCGCTTTTTAATATTTACCCTAGGCTTTAACTCTAAAGTTTAATCCTGAAAGGGGTTAACGATAGGCAGCCTTATTTAAAATACAAGCTATGGAATTTAAGGTGCTCTTCAATAAAGCTCGCAATAAAATAATAGCTATGGTCGTACCCCGCCTGCATACGCAAATCTAAGGGGTAGCCTTTTGCTTTGGCGATATCACTAAGCGTTTGTGGCATCAGTTGCGCCTCTAAAAAGCTGTCGGCGTCACCTTGGTCGACTAACACAGGCACTTCATTAATCGCCAGTTTTAGCAACTCACAGGCATCGTATTGGCGCCAGTGCTCACGATTTTCCCCTAAATACTCGGTAAAGGCTTTAATCCCCCAAGGCGCATTGCTTGGATTGCTGATAGGACTAAAGGCCGAGATTGAACTGTATCTGTGGGGATTGGTTAACCCTATCACTAACGCGCCGTGCCCGCCCATGGAGTGGCCAGAAATAGCGCGCTGCCCTGTTACGGGGAAATTCGCTTCAATCAGCGCTGGCAGCTCATGCACTATATAGTCGTACATTTTATAGTGGCGATTCCAAGGCGCTCTGGTCGCGTTTAAATAAAACCCCGCGCCAAGACCTAAGTCATAGGCTTTATCCGGCGCATCGGCGACATCATCGCCACGGGGACTCGTATCGGGGGCGACGATAGCCATTCCCAACTGAGCCGCAATACGCTGCGCGCCCGCCTTCTGCATAAAGTTTTCGTCGGTACAGGTGAGACCCGATAGCCAATACAACACAGGCACAGGTTTGTTGGCCGCCTCGGGTGGCAGGTAAATCGCAAAGCGCATCTCGCAATTCAGCGCCTGAGATTGATGGCGATACTGTTTGTGCCAACCACCAAAACTCTTGTTACAGCTGATATTTTCTATGGTCATTTCAATCCCTTTCCTGTTCACTTTCAGCGTTTAGCTTGCCGTTCAAAATCCTATCACAAGCTTAAAACGCATAAGCAGCAGATAAGCCGTTAGCGGTTATCTGCTGCTGTGATGGCAAACCGAGCGTTTATTTATCGAAATGGATCACGCTGCGAATGCTCTTGCCTTCATGCATCAAGTCGAAGGCTTCGTTGACTTGCTCAAGTCCCATAGTGTGGGTAATAAAGTCATCGAGCTTAAACTCACCTGCAAGGTATTGTTCAACGATTTTAGGTAATTGCGAACGTCCTTTCACGCCACCGAAGGCAGAACCGCGCCATACACGGCCCGTCACCAGTTGGAATGGACGGGTGGAGATCTCCTGCCCTGCGCCCGCAACACCAATGATCACTGATTCACCCCAGCCCTTGTGGCAACACTCGAGCGCGCTGCGCATCACATTGACATTACCGATACATTCGAAGGAATAATCCACGCCGCCATCGGTCATCTCGACAATCACCTCTTGAATGGGTTTGTCGAAATGTTTCGGATTAATACAATCGGTTGCACCTAACTTACGGGCAAGTTCGAATTTAGATTCGTTAATATCGATGGCAATAATTCGGCTGGCTTTAGCCATGGTCGCACCAATAATGGCCGAAAGACCAATACCACCTAGGCCGAAAATCGCCACGGTCGCGCCTTCTTCCACCTTAGCAGTGTTCATTACGGCGCCCATACCTGTTGTCACACCACAACCTAGCAGACAGATCTCTTCTAATGGCGCAGTTTTATTAACCTTAGCCAATGAAATTTCAGGCAATACAGTGTATTCAGAGAAGGTAGAACAGCCCATGTAATGGAAAATGGGTTGGCCATCTTTATAGAAACGCGTGGTGCCATCTGGCATTAAACCTTTGCCTTGGGTCGCACGGATCTTCTGGCACAGGTTTGTTTTACCCGATAAACAGAATTTACATTCGCCACACTCAGGCGTGTAGAGAGGGATCACATGATCGCCCACCTGTACGCTGGTCACGCCTTCGCCCACTTGCTCAACAATACCACCGCCCTCATGGCCGAGGATCGCTGGGAATACCCCTTCTGGATCGTCACCACTTAAGGTAAACGCATCGGTATGGCAAACCCCAGTCGCCACGATGCGAACTAACACTTCGCCAGCTTTAGGTAACATCACATCGACTTCTTCAATCTTGAGCGGCTGTCCCGGCCCCCAGGCCACGGCGGCCTTTGACTTGATAAACTGTGGTTTTTCGTTCGACATGCTTGTCTTTCCTTCTTTTAATCAATGGGCTTATCGATTTACGGCTTACCTCATGCCCTACTTGCTTGTAAGCATAGATTGAGGCGGATGGATAAGCTTAAAAATAGTGTGCGGTAATGCAGTCACTAGATTGTATTTATTTCCTGAGGATTGATAATCTAGCATTTTGGCAATTCATTTTTACTGAGAAGCAACAATGTACCTTTGGGATGGCATATCAGAATTTGTAGCAGTGGCCGAGGCCGAGAACTTTACCTTGGCCGCACAGCGCCTTAATGTGTCCACCGCCCACGTGAGTCGGCAAATCGGCGCGCTGGAAAATCGCCTCGGCACTAAGCTGTTTTATCGTACAACTCGCAAGGTATCGCTCACCGAAGAAGGCACGATTTATTATCGCCATTGCCGCCAATTGCAAACAGGCCTCGAGGAGGCCGAGCGGGCGATTACCGATCTAAAAGGTTCGCCCCAAGGATTGGTAAAACTCACCGCGCCCGTGGCCTACGGCGAAAAATTTATCATGCCGTTACTCAATGATTTTATGGTGCAATATCCCAGCGTGGAATTTAATGTCGACTTGACCAATAGAACCTTAGATTTGATTGAAGGCGGTTACGATTTAGCCATTCGCCTTGGCAAACTCGCCGACTCCAGCCTGATGGCCAAACCCTTGAGTAGCCGCACCCATTATGTGGCTGCCTCGCCCAGTTACGTTGAAAAATACGGTGAGCCCCACACGCTTTCGGAGTTAAATCAACATAATTGCCTGATCGGGAATCACAATTACTGGCGCTTTATTGAAAATGGCCGCGAGCGCAATATCAAGGTACGTGGCAACCTTATCTGCAACAGCGGTTACGCCCTGCGAGATGCAGCATTAAAGGGCATAGGAATAGTGCAACTCCCTGATTATTACATTGAAGAAGATATACATGCAGGTAGACTCATCTCCTTTCTCGACGCGCACCGCGAAGCTAAAGAAGGCATTTGGGCGCTCTATCCGCAGAATCGTCACCTGAGCGCCAAAGTAAGGGTATTAGTGGATTATCTCGCAGAAAAACTGGCGATGGAGAATACGTAGTAACGAGTCCATTGCAGCGAACCAGAGTAACAAATCACCCATGCTACTAATAATGCGCTTGAGCTTGACGGATTACTCGCTATTTAGCGCCAGTTTTCCCTCAGGGTGTAGTACAACATCCCTAGCGCAAGGGCCTGATTACCAAACCATTCATTCAATGGGATCCGGATATGACGCATGGCGGAGAAGAGATCGAACTCTCGCATTTGACCATCGATCGCCTGCCCCATGATCTCGGCCATAATATGGGAAGTCGCCACGCCATGGCCCGAATATCCCTGACAATAGAAGATATTCGGCGCTATCTTGCCCAGTTGGGGAATACGGTTAATCACTATCCCTGCCATGCCTGCCCAGGCAAATTCAATGTCGACGCCCTTTAACTGGGGGAAAGTGCGTTCAATCGCCGGACGCAGCTCGGCGGCAACATTTTTAGGATCGCGGCCGCTGTAATTGGTGCCGCCCCCAAACATCAAACGGTTATCGGCGGTTAAGCGGTAATAATCCAGCACAAAGCGGCAATCATACACAGCTAAATCCTGCGGATTGAGTTGCTTAGCTAAATCTGGCGGCAATTGGGCTGTCGCACAATTGCCAAGGGAGGCGGGAAATAACATGCCCCGCAGCTGAGGCCGGCCCAATTTGTGATAAGCATTACCGGCGATAAGCACACTGTTTGCCTTCACCCTGCCCTTTGGCGTGACCACAGTTGCAAGCTCTCCTTGCTGAATATCCAGCACCTGCGAATGTTCAAAAATCTTAGCGCCCAATGAAGCCGCCGCTCGCGCCTCACCAAGACATAAATTCACCGAATGCAGATGCATATTCCGCCGATTGACCAGCCCACCGTGGTACAAGGGCGAAGCTAAGTAGGCGGGCATCTCCTGCGCTGGCACGAAGGTCATCAATTCCCCCATGCCACGGCGATTAGCTTCATCAAACATTTGCAGTAACTCGACCATATGTGCGGGGCGATACGCCGTTTGGATATGGCCAAATTTTAAATCACAATCAATGCCATACTTCGCCACTCTGTTTTTGATAATATCGTGGCCGCGCCAACGAAGGTTCCACACATAATCTTCAGCCTCCTGACCAAGCTGACGCCGCAATTGCTTGGTCATGGCGGCATCGCCGGACAAACTCCCCGTCACTTGGCCGCCATTTCGCCCTGTGGCCCCCCAGGCAATCTTATTGGCCTCAAGTAACGCCACTTGGTAACCCTTTTCGGCCAATTCGACCGCCGTCGCCACACCCGTAAATCCGCCGCCAATAATGGCCACATCGACCCGAATATCGCCTTCAAGTTCTGGATAATCAGACTCTTGCTTGATGGTGGCATTGTAATAAGACGCGCAGCGTTTAGCAGACATAGGGATCCTTTGAACAGATTTAAGCTGTTTTTGTTTTATATTTTTTACATTTGTTCAGAATTTTCGAGTATATCTAAGCTAATATCGTGGTCAACAGAAGATTGTAGAGCCGAATAAAACTCAACCCGTGCGGCCATCCCAAATCGTGCTTATCAATAGAATTTGCCGCCGCATTGGCTTAAGCTACAGGCCATTACGACCGCGATGCAGACTGACACCGCGTGTTTATCAGACAAACACTTTGCCAGCCTCCGCAAGGACAAATTTAGGACATACCATGTTTCAGGATCCTCAAACGCCGCCTAGCTTGCTGCCTTTTTCTCAAGCCTGTGAAAATAACAAAGGGCCAATACTCGCCGTGCTACAAACCGCCTTTGCCAGCGCCAAACAGGTGCTGGAAATTGGCAGCGGCACGGGACAACATGCCGTTTATTTTGCTGAAAATCTACCTCAGCTTTTCTGGCAAACCAGCGATCAAGCCGCTTACCTTGAGGGCATTAGCGCAAGATGCCACCAACAAGGGCATCAAAAAGGCATCAACAACCTCGGCTTGCCCTTCGCACTCGATGTCACCCAACCTTGGCCCATCAATAACACCCGCATCGACGCCGTGTTTAGCGCCAATACCTTGCATATTATGAGTCAAACCATGGTTGAAGCCTTTTTTGCTGGCTTGGGCCAATACTTGCCACAACTCAATACCCTCTGTATTTACGGCCCTTTTAACTACCAAGGTCAGTTTACCAGCGACAGTAATCGTCAATTCGATCAGTATTTAAAACAAAGAGATAGTGAGAGTGGTATTCGGGACATAGAATGGATTATTCAGCTCGCCCAAGCGCAAGCCTTCACATTGGTTGCAGATACCGCCATGCCCGCCAATAATCGGCTACTGCATTTTTCAAAACGTGCCACAGACTGATACTAAACAAAAACTCTAACCAGACCATGGGGTTAATCAAGATAGGCTGACTAACAAGCCAATTTAATCCTCAGCCCCATTTGCGAATAGAACAATGCTCGCTATAATAACTGTATTTATATACAGTAATCGTCTTGCTATGCGTGTTTATCCTATCATTCCTTGGCCCGCTCACGCGGGGATTAGCGGCTTTGAAAGCCCTGCAGCAGAATACACTCAGCTTGGATTGCGCCTCGATGAATTACTCGTATTGCACCCCAGTGCAACACGGCTTTGTATCGCTCAAGGCGACGCTATGAAAGGTGTCGGTATATTCGATGGTGATCTGCTGATCATCGACCGCCATATTAAGCCTCAAACTGGGAGTGTAGTTTATGGCCAACTCAATGGTGAGTTCATCTGCAAAATCTATGATGAAAAACGGAGAATGCTGCTCACTTCCGATGAAAAATGCCAAGCCATAACGATACACGATTACGATGATTTTTGCGTTGAAGGGGTCGTGATTCGAACCTTAAGACAACATCTCTACCTCAATGATTTTATTAACATGACTTCAGACTACTCTGAGCTTAGAACAAACCTTGATGATCTTTTAGTGTTACACCCTTGTGCAACTTGGTTTGGGGTCGCCCAAGGGGACTCGATGCGAAATGAAGGGATATATGATGGAGATGTATTGATTGTTGACCGACAAGTCAACGCATCACAGGGAGCCGTTATCGTCGCCCAACTCAATGGTGAGTTTATCTGCAAAATTTTTGATAAAAAACGCAAAATGTTGCTGTCTGCCAACCCGCAATACCATGCCGTGCCGATACGAGATTGCGACACCTTTAGCGTAGAAGGTGTTGTTATTCGTTCGATTAGAATGCATTTTCAATCCTCGTTACTGAGCCAGTGGTCATGTACGCATTAGTCGATGCAAACTCGTTTTACTGCTCTGCTGAGCAAGTGTTCCGCCCCGATTGGCGCGGTAAACCGATTATCGTCCTAAGCAATAACGATGGCTGTATCGTGGCAGCCAACCGCCAGGCCAGAGAACTTGGGATCCCCAAATTTGCTCCGTACTTTCATGTCAAAGAGCAGTGCGCCAAACTGGGGGTGATAGTGTGCTCAAGCAACTACGAACTTTATGCCGATTTGTCGGCAAAAATGATGGAAATCATCGGCCGCTTCGCTCCCGACCAACATATTTATTCGATTGACGAATCGTTTTTATCCTTTAAACACTGCCACGCCAGCATTCCCTGCTTAAAAACACACGGCCTGCGCATCCGCCAAACCGTTTGGAAAGAAGCTCGTTTACCCGTTTGTGTTGGTATAGGCGCAACACTCACGCTGGCTAAAATCGCCAACCATGCCGCCAAAAAATTACCTGGCTATAATGGGGTTTGTCTCATTGATAATGATCTACAACGGATTGAGATTCTTAAGCAACTTTTAGCCGCTGACGTGTGGGGAATTGGGCGACGCCTCAGCAAAAAGCTTACGAGTATGGGCATTCATACCGCTTACGAGCTGGCACAAATGCCAACAGGCCTTGCTCGCAAGCTATTCAGCATAGAGATAGAGCGAACCGTCCGAGAACTTAATGGCACGGCCTGTAAACAATGGGACCATACTCGGGCGGATAAACAACAGATATTTTCCACTCGCTCCGTAGGTGAGCGCATTATGGATTTTGATTCGCTACGGCAAGCATTGAGCAAACACATCGGGATTGCAGCAGCAAAAGCCAGAGCTCAAGGCTCATGCTGCAGGTCGATGCTGATTTTTGCGAATAACTCCCCTTACGATGAACAACCCGTTGGTTTTAAATCCCTTATCCATTTCCCCACGGCAACCAATTGCACGATTGAAATGACGCATGCAATGTCTTTAGCTGCACCAACATTATTTAAACCCGGGGTGAAGTACTACAAGATAGGTATCGGTTTACTCAATCTCGAACCAGATAAATATCTGCAACTCGATTTGTTTAATCACATTAACACTCACCCCACGCTAATGAAGGCATTTGATGGAATAAATGCCCGTTATGGACGCGATACCTTATTTTTGGCCGCGCAAGGCATAGAACAAAAATGGGCAATGCGCCGAGCATTACTCACACCACAATACACCACGCTGTGGGGCTGTATACCAAGGGTAAAATGCTAGTCCCTCAAAGCAAGAATTGTATTTATCCAATAGGAGCAAAACATCAGTAACATACTAATTTTCAATATATAAATTGAATGGTAGGTACGTAACACGTGACAAGTCATATATCTGAGAAATGATGGGCTTTAATGCGGACATAAACGGACAAGAAAACGCAGATTTTGCCCAGAAGCAACAAAGGGAATCAGTAAACTACTGATTCCCTTTGCTTAAATGTGGCGGTGAGAGAGGGAGTCGAACCCTCGAATCACACACCTTTCTAACAAACCCTATAAAATCATAGTGTTATGCACCTTGATTTTTTATATTGTACCAGCTTTTTGTACCACAAAAAATCCTAAAGGAGCACGACTAGCAGGTCGACTCCTTCAAAACGTCATATCGGCTATGCTGTTTGGAGTGATTATTTGTTATCTCTCATTACATTCTTTCTTGATCGTAGCGGCAAATTTGACATTTAAAATCTTCTTCTAAGTAACTCTGATACAAAGACTCATCGTCAATAATTCCACCATTCACGCAACTAGAGACCCAGTTTCCATCTTCATCATCCATCATTCCAATTGGACCTTCACACTGGACATTTTCCAATAATGGCCTAATAACTCTTTCATAGTGATAGGTTTGTTTTCCTTTGAGAATAGAGAGATTGCCACCATTCACATAGAGTAATTTGGCAATACCTATACTTATACTAGAGTCAATATTGGCACTTTCAGCCATATCTTCAATATAGCTTTCGTTTTCAATCAAAAAGCCTAAAACGTCCAAGTTCATTTTCTATCCTTAAGTTGATGAATTTTAGCTAAATTCAGTTAGACAATTAGAGACGTCAGAAAATCATACGTAACACAAATATGATAATTTACGAGCTCTTACCTTAAAAAGGTATACAGCCATTGTTTCAATAGACAAAATATGGAAAATATAATCTACTCAATTTCAACCAGCCAAACAGGGATGTCATCTATAGTTTGGCCGATGTTCCAACCAGTTTTCTTCAAAATATCTTTAGATGTAGTATTTGGAACCTCGAACCAATAGCTGTATGTTGTTTCTTCAGAACTGCCTGCATTAGCGTTCAGCTCTACTCCCATTTCTTCCCAGTCTTCATCCGTAATTCCCAAAAACTGAGATAATTGACTCTCAGGAATCTTGAGGAGAGTCTCTTGAAACCAGCCTGTAGTACGTTCTTCACGAATAGTTTTCTTGCAATTAGGGCAATCTATAGGTTCACGGCAAGCACCACAAATGCCACCACCAGACATTTCAGTTACAGTAAAAAGTGCTCCACAAAAAGGACATTTTTCCGACATGAATTTCCCTCCTGACAATCTAATTTCCTTTATAGTTTGACGTTCTAATCTCTTCTTCAAGCTTTTTCAGTAATAGTTCAATATTCTGTTCCTGAAGATTCTGATCTATATGGATTTGTAAATTGTGTTCAGTTTTGAGTTTTACTTTAACAATCAAATCTTCACCATCATCCTTCTTCTCAATTTCATCAATGATAAATCCATCAAAATTCCATGCTTCGAAAACACGGTCGAAACACCTATCTATCACCACTCTCCTGACTTTTGGCTTAGAAAGATAATCCACCAGTCTGTGGTGAAATTCGCTGAGTTTCCAAGCCTCTTTAATTGATTCTCCTAGGGTATTTACAAGCAACCAGAGAGCACTAGCAGTTAATGCACTTTCAATAAGTATGCTCCCCTTTTCAATCCGCCTCACATAGTAAGCGTCAATATGATTAAGGGGGGCCTTCAAACGATCTCGTAAAGATTGCTTTTCTGGTGGAGATAAATCACTGCTATTAATCAGATAAAAGACTTCTTGATACTGAATTTCTCTAAGGAGCTTTGAAAACTTTTTCAAAATAGATCGAAGTGTTCTATCGGAAACAATGTCTAAATGAGGGTGGTAAATCTCGAATGTTATGTTTTTCATAATATTGAGTTGGGGCTAGAGTCTAGGCATCTATAACTTTTGGTATTTATAGATTTTTCATAGCTAGGACGAATCTTTTTGCCACTCACATGAGTTTTCGGCAGATTCATAGTCCAAAGCATACGGCTCTAAACCGCTAGCCGATTCCTTTTTAAACAAATTATGGTATTAAGTCAATTTAATGTTCAGTTCCATAAATTTCAATGAATTGTTAAAGATATTTGGAGATTTCCAAAACTTGCTCACTTGCATCTTTAAATGCAGGATCTGACACCATTACCCTAACCGCTCTGTCTTTATCAGCAGTATTACAAGACATCCGGTCCAACGCACCTCTTGCCAGTACGTCAGCACTCCATTTCAGATCATCAAAAACAGATCTAATCTGTGGTTCAGTTCGACCACCGGAACGTAATACTGCACTGATGTTCCCCTCCCATAATGCCGCCTCTGCATATACGATCATTTCGATCACAGTCCATTCTTGCTTGAGTTCTGTTGGTGACTTGGTTTTACATGCGGAGGCAAGTTTCTCCCACATATAGAGTTTTTGTAGGTTGCTTGCCATATCCTCAATTCCAGCCCTTACCGACAATGAGAATACAGTTCCTACTAGGAGTAATAGGATGACGAAATCTCTTGGTTTCCGCATAATTTCTCCAAAAAAAAGCCATCAATAGAATCTGATGGCCTTGTCGATTAGTTACTTAGAGTGTTGCTATCTGATTGTTCGGCTTTCCCCTGCTCTTCTGCCATCCACTCTAACCTTAGCTGAAGCTGCCAAATGGCAATCCCTGAAAGAAGGCAGAGTAAAAACCCAACCAACCCCGCTCCTGAAGTGGCAATCTTGAAGATATTTCCATCGTGATAACTGAGGATCGAGAACATCAAAATGACACCATAAATCAACAGATATGCGGCTCCACCAATCCCTGTTTTGATGGACAGTTTTTTCTCTCGATAGTTAACTTCACTATCTGATGGTGCTTTTTGAGCATCCTCCTTCAACCAATCCAATCTCTCGGAGAGATACCACATCCCGATATAGCCCACACCCATCACCACAACGGAGATAGTCCCTTGGAGTGTTAGTGACATCTTGAGGATGAAATAGTCCAAAGAGCCGCCAATCGAATCCTCAAGAGCAACCAGTGATAAGGCACTCAAGATTGTTAGGGCTATCAATATTACAAAGTACATCTCTAAGCGGTTTTTCTGTTTCTTACTCATAACTAATCCTTAGATGTTAACTGTTTTGCTATCCGTTGAACGCTGGACAAGCTGATATTCAACCTCTTAGCCACTTCTGGCTTAGGCAAACCTTCCGCAAGCAATGGGGCTGCTTCTTTCGCCTTAGTGATTGCCGTGGGTTTACGTCCTTTATATTTTCCCCGCTGTTTTGCGAGTGCTATCCCTTCCGCTTGTCGCTCTAACATTAGCTCTCGCTCAAATGTTGCGATGGCACCTACCATAGTCAGCATGAGCTTGCCTGTTGGGGTTGCTGTATCTATGCCTAGATTCTGGATTTGCAGTGAAACCTGTTTCTTGGCCAAGAACTCAGCTATCTCCAACAAGTGACGAGTGTTACGAGCAAGCCTGTCGAGCTTTGTGACAATCACAATGTCACCCTCTCTGACAAACTCGAGCATGAGTTGCAGTTGTGGACGGTCATCCTTTGCACCACTTACCTTTTCTTGGAACACTTTGTCGCAGCTCATCAATGCCTTTAGCTGGGCATCGAGGCTTTGTCCCGTGGTCGAGACTCGGGCATATCCGATTTCTGCCATGTATGACTCCTGTTCAATAGAGCAAGGTATACTGACCAAGCCCTTCAAAAGGTCGAAAACGACCCATGTGACATGGTGTTTGAGGTATTTCTCAACGTGTCACATGGGCTTGGTTTATTGGTTATTAATACAAGGAGTTACTCAGCTTCTTGATCTGAGTCACTCCCTTCGTTTTCCCATCGTTCCTCGTCTGATAAATACCGCTCGACAAAGGCTTGGATGAGGATCGGCACTATGGTCAGTAGTGCAGCTTTAGCGACCTTCTTGAGTAACTCGCTAATGATGTTTCTCCTGTATGGCTGGCATTCAGGCAGCCGAAAGCCCACCACATGAACCCATGTAGTGATTTTCTGCTTTGTTCTGAATGGAATCGTGTGGGGGGATCAGTCCCAGTTGATGTTTATCTGATAAAGATCATCAACCACATAACTTCTGAAGTTGGCTTCCCATAACCGATAAAGACCACTGAAATGGCTTAGCGGGTGAAATCCAACATAAGCCTGATACCCTGAACCCTCAGCGAAATTGAAGTCGATGTCCTTTTCGAGTTCTGGGTAGTATCGGCCTTGGTAGGCAAAGTCGGTGATATAGCAAACTTGCCACATGCTGGTGGCCTGTGAGTATTCCAAGCGGATTTCGACTGGATGAAAGCCACCAGCATCGGCTGAGTAACTAGGGTCACGAAAGTTAACCGTCACACCGTTACTCACAATTGGCGGCAGATTCTTGAGGAGTAACCGCCGAATGATTTGCATCAAGCTTAATGTCATCGGCAATAAACTTCTCGCGGCCTTAAGATCTATCTGAATTGTGGTGGTCATATCCAGTCCCTCTCAGCAAAAGACACTACTTCATGGTGCCCAATCACTAGATGATCTAAGGCTGGAACATCAATAGTTGCTAAAGCTGTCTTTAAACGCTCTGTAATGCGTCTATCGGCTTGTGATGGTTCAGGTATGCCAGAGGGATGGTTATGGGCAAATATCGCAGCAGCGGCGTTTCTATGCAGGACCAATTTTACCACCTCTCGAGGATAAACTGAGGCGGCATCAATGGTGCCAAAGAAAAGCTCTTCATAGGCAATCAAACGGTGCTGACTATCAAGCAATAGTACTGCAAAAACTTCCCGCTCATAGGCGGCCATCCTCAGCCTTAGATAGTCCTTAACAATCTGTGGCGAACTAAAAACCCCATGATTAACTCCGAGGCTATAGCGAGTCTCTAAGATGGCTATTGCCTCCCGAATAACTGAGTCTTGAGCGTTATCGTGCTGTTGATTCTTGAATGTATGAATAGACATATTCTCTCCTGTGCATTTGATTTACATCAGGTTTCTTATGCCTTAGTTCATGGTGAAAAATGACGGTATAAGTGAGTTGAAACGGTTACCCACCGATTAAAATAGAAATATGGGGGTGACATATTATGCCCCACTCAACTTTCATCGGAGAAAACCATGCAAAACGAACAAGCCCTACCTTATCCAGTATTACTTGTAGAAGGCCGTTTTACCCCTGAAACCAGAAATCATCAGGTTCAAGAAGCCAAAGAGTGCCAAGGCCTTTTCTTTACTGCCGAGATTGTCCCTGATAAACGTGGCACCGATCAGAAGATGATGCACCTTCAAGGGGAAGTGGCAATGGGGAACGGTGTCTTTAGGGAACCAGAGGCAATCAGGGCGTTTCTTATCGATAAAGGCTTTATCCCTGAATCCATTTTCGTAAATAAGGATGGCACTCTGTACGCTACACACCCGCGAGAGCATTTACCTTTCATGCACTGGATTGTCAGGTTGTTAGTCCATTTTCAGACATTTGGGGAGTGGCTTGCGGTAAAGTACTGGTACGGTGATTACCCTGATAAATAATCTCATTCCCTTGATAGACTCACCTATCCAGCCTTTAGGTGAGTCTATGAAATCCAATCAAACATTAGCTATTCTTCAAAGATAACCATTCTAGTCCCTGCTCCGCAAAGACAAATAATCTATCGCTGTAACCTTGAGAAATCACACTGCGGATTATCTCAGGGTCGATATTCAAGTAATCATGTACCAATGCATTACGAAGACCTATCACTTTACGCCAGCCACTCAATTCATCAGCTGGTTGTGCCCCTCGTTGACACAGGATCTCAAATGCTTGATAAGCATCCTGAGGACTATGCCCTGCAAGGGCCTTAGCCCAATGTTTCGCAATGCCAATGCAAGCTTCAATAGAGACCTGTAACGTCCTCTCAGCGGCACGATATTCGAGATTCGATAAGGGACGTTGACAGAGTAATTGGCGCAATTCTCCAAGTTCGGCCTGATACCGGCTAAGGCTTAAACGCAATGACGTGATATAGGCATTATCCGACATGATACAGCAGTCCCCTTATTGGCTCTGAGTTAGGTAATCGAGTTCCATTTGCGACATAATGCGGGATTCTTCTTGCATTCTTCGACCTTCATCTCGACTAAAGATTAGTTTGTTGGCGTTAATGATACCGAAGGCTAAAGGGATAGGTGCTAGATTGATATCGACAACAGACAACTTTCCTTCGGGTAGCCCCAATGCCCTTTGCCAATCCATAGCAAGCAGCTCAGCTCTAATACGTGTATCAAGCACACTCTCAGCCTTTACGGGGTCGAATGCGACGGCTAAATCCCAATCGCTATACTCGCTAGCATTACCTTTAGCTTGCGAACCATATAGCCACAAAACCGCCACCTCAGGATGGCTTGCAGCTAAAGCTCTTAGTTGGTGGAAATACTGGCTCTGCTTGATCGTCATTAGTTAGGCTGCTAGATGGTCATGTTGTAAGTGTACCAATCCTGAGTCGGAGTGAACAGGTCAGATTGAGTAACACTCCCCCTAACCTTTTGTCCATGCTCAATAATCTTCCTGCCGATTTCGCTGCCGATTTTCCTCAACACCCATTCCCACAAAACAAAGCAATCTTGCCCCTAATGATTGATTTATAGAATTACTATGCTGATTTTTATTAGATTTACTAAAAAGTACTAAAGGAAAAGTAAGTAGAAATACTTTAGTCCGTCTGCTGATTTATTGGCAGTGGATAGAGCTTAGGGGAATCGATGGTGAAGCCAATGGCAGTAACGCGAAGAAATATCGAAGTTTCATAGAGATAAGTTGTATATACCCAAAAGAAATAACCACAAAAATTTAATAGCAACAAATTCTATAAGTTATCACCCGCAATAATTCACCACTATCTCGGATTTGTCATTTTTAAGGGAAATCAAGGTGCTTAGCTCTCCAAAAGAAACACTAAATTATAGATATGGGTGTGACACATTATGTCATCCAGAGGAGATCCAAGTGCGAAATCAAGACATTAGCGAAGACAACATTATCCATCCCACTAGCAGCCATCAGGCCCCTTATCGACTGCCCTTTGAGCTGTTCAATGACCAGTTTAGGCAGACCGTTTATGAGATCAGCAGAATGCCGATTGTTGATGGCTACTTGCTAGGAGAAGAAGTGAGTCTTGCGAGTGCCTTGGTAAGACGTTGCGGTTACTCATTGAGAACGGCAAGAAGACATATTCGACGCTTGGAACAATCAGGGCTGATTGTCAGCACCCCAAAACCAACCCTTACTGGATTGCAAGGGATTCATCTCTATCGTCGATTATTCGACTAGGAGACAAATGCCCCGACGGCTCATTGCTGGAAACAATGAACTATCGGGGAAGAGCCAAAATGTAGGCTCGATGGCCAAGCAACAGACTAAATCAATTCCATATCTATTTTAGTCTGCGGCCACTCATTTATTTGGAGATGACCAACATGGCATCACAATTATTTTTTTCGTCTAATAATCAAGTAGTAAAATCTAAGCGTATCGACTTTGCGGAAGTAAAGAGCCAGTTCTTTTTACCAGAGGTAATATCAGCCGCACTTGGCACCAGCTACAAGTCATGCGGGAATGACCTCTATCACCTTGATCCTGATGAGTGTCCATTCTGTGAGCATAAAGGGTGCTTTAAGTTGCATTGTGCAGAGAGCGAAGATGAACATTATCATTGCTACTCATGTGATGCTCATGGAGATATTTTTACTTTTCTGGTCGATTTAGAGCTTGCTACATCTCCCTTAGATGCCGCCAGAAAGCTTATCCAAGGTGAAATTGAAGACATCACAGTTCTACCCGCTTCAAGAGCTAATAAGCCCAAAGTTGAAGCTGAAACAGTAGAACTTACGGCTGAACAGTTTGCTCGTCGTCAAGCCTTGTACCATGCTGCTTGGGAGTATTACTTTGAGCCAATGTTTGTCGATGGTAGCACCCCGCTCCAGTCACTTATGGATAAGCGAAAACTAAGCCAAAACGTACTAATTGGTTATGAGGTAGGTTACTCTCGCGGGGCTCTTTGGCGTCATTTAATTGAGCATAGATTCACGCTTGAGGAAATGTACGCATCAGGGCTCGTTAAGGAAAGTCCTCAATCACCACATGATTTCTTTCCTAGGGGTGTCTATATCTTCCCGCATTATGATGAGACTGGGGCGATTTGTCGTTTCACCTTCAAAGACCCTGAGAAAAAAGTGGCATACCAGCTCTCTAAACTGTTTTGGCTGAACAATATCCAGTTTTATGGGCAACATACGATGAACCAGCAAGGTACTGTCGCAATTGTTGAGGGTGAATTTGACTTACTGGCTCTAAAGGATCATGGATGGCAAGGTCCTGCAATCGCAACAAACGGGCAAATTAGCCAAGCACAACTGGAGTGGATTAAGGAAAAACTGCATGACAGAGATGTAGTGACCTTCTTCGACAGTGATGCCGCAGGTGATAAGTACAGAGAGAAGCTAGCTCAACTTGGTTTACCATCACTTATCCAAGTCACCTTACCAGAAGGCCAAGGTAAGGATATTGATGATTATTTGCGGCAGGAAAATGCTCTTGGTATCGAAGCATTAGTCGAACAATTCGGTGTTGCTGTCACGCAAGAATCGAATCAGGAAACTTCTGAATCGGCACAGGATGAAAGCCCAACTGTCCACCAGCAAGCTAAAGAGCCTAAGCAACTCGATTCACCTTTTAATGTTTTTGATGAGAACACGCTAAATGATGTGGGTAATGCGGATAGACTGGCAAAATTAACTGACAGAAAATTATTCTATGTGCCAGAACTCAACTGTATGTATGTGTTTGATGAGCAGCGTTGGAGGCCAATAGGCGATAAAGAACTGGCACTAGCTCGATGTATTGGTGAGGGAATTATCACTCAAGCAAATCGTATGCTAGAAGATCCAGCAACAATTAAGGACAACGCCAAACGACAACAAGTAGAGAAGTTACTGGCGTTTGGTAGACAGTCGCTAAATCGCAAAAAGCTTGCCGATATGTTGGAAGTTTTTAAATCTAGCAACCAGATTTCGGCAAAAAACTTTGATGCAGACAACATTCTAATGGGGATTAGCAATGGTGTGCTCGATCTTGCAACCGGAAAACTGCTTGCTGCGAGGAAGGAGATGTATATCAGCCGTTATAGTGATATTAGTTACAAGCAAGACGTCACTTGTCCACGTTGGCTTCGGTTTATCAATGAGATCACCTGTGGCGATGTCGAGTACGCTAAATTTTTGCAGCGAATGGTAGGCTATATCCTTACTGGACGGACTGATGAGCAAGTTTTGTTTTTCCTCTACGGTCATGGCTGTAATGGTAAGAGTACCTTTATGAATATCATTCAGCGGCTAATGGGAAGCTATTATCATCAGATAAGCAGCGATGTCTTACTGCAATCGAATAACAGCGGTAAGGGCCCTAACCCATCCTTAGCCAAGCTAAATGGTAGCCGACTTGTGGTTGCCAATGAGTTACCCGAAGGCTCTCGAATGGACGAGAACCTAGTAAAGTCGATGACAGGTAATGATGTAATTGTTGCCCGCCAGCTGTATGCCAAGGTAGAGCTTGAGTATATCCCCATGTTTAAGCTCATCATGGTCGGCAACCATAAGCCCGTCATTCGAGATACCAGCCCCGGCATGTGGCGACGGATGATTTTACTGCCCTTTAACGCCAGTTTCAGCCAGCAACAAATGGACCCGCAATTAATGGATAAGTTGTATGCGGAGCTATCAGGAATCCTTAATTGGGCACTTGAAGGCGTTCAGATGTGGCTAAAGGATGGCATTAAGGCATCAATCCCTAACTCGATTAAGTCTGGAATTGCCGAATATCGCCATGAGTCAGACTTACTTGCGATGTTCTTAGAGGAATGTACAGGCAAAGGTGATTTTGTGTATACCGATGAGCTTTATGATGCCTTTAGGAAGTGGGCTGAACGGGATGGAGACTGGAAAATGACCCGTAATATCATGACCAAACGGCTGGTGGAGAAAGGCTTCGAAAAAGGCCGCCACAATAGCAAAGCCATGATTAAGGGGATTAAGTTGAAGTCTGCGTTTGATGATATCCCTGAGTCAATACCAGAAGCTAGCATGGGGATGAGGCATGTAGCAGTTACTGTTACTCCAGAAAGCTTCAGCGTGTAACGGGTATACACAGTAAGACAAGAGAGGTTTAGGACTTCTTTTGTCTTTTGATGTGAGTAGTCTCACTAGCAAATTTTACAGATATGTATACTATTTCCTCACTATTATTCTGATTATATGGAGCATAATTTTGAACTGGGACAAGTTACTGCATAACGGAAGAAGAAAAGACAAATCGGATTCAGAGTTAACTTTTGGGAAGGAAAACTGGGGATTAAAGGAACAAATTAGTGCCCGAGAGGAGATCGAAAGGGACTTTGATAGGATTTTATTTCTTGCCCCTACTCGTCGTTTAGCAGATAAAACCCAAGTTTTTCCATTGGAACAAAATGATAGTGTTAGAACCAGATTAACTCATTCATATGAGGTTTCCAATTTAGCCAGAAGCGTTGGTACCCAACTAGCTTATGACTATGCGAATTTATTTTCAGATGAAGAAGGTCTGAAACGAGAAGGTAAATTAACACGTACTTTGCCATCCCTATTAGCTGCAATAGGGTTAGCACATGACTTGGGAAATCCACCTTTTGGTCATCAAGGTGAAAGTGCGATCCAAGATTGGTTTGCTACTAATGCAGAGATGATTTTCCCCAAAGAAGATGGAAAAATCTCGCACATATACAATGACTTTATACAATTTGATGGAAACTCTCAGACAATTAGATTGTTGACCCAACTACAGGTTCTGAATGACAAATTTGGGATAAACCTAACTTATGCCACACTGTCTGCAATGCTGAAATACCCACAATCATCGGCGTATGTAGCAAGAAAAAATGAAGCGATTCAATCATGGACAGAAGAAAACAAAAATAACTCGAAGGACTGTCCTTATTCGAAAGCCACATGGAAAAAACATGGCTATTGCTATTCTGAAGCAAGAATTATAGAAGATGTTTGGGCTGAAACTGGGTTGGCAGAAGGGATAAGACACCCACTTACATACATAATGGAAGCATGTGATGATATTGCTTACTCAGTCCTTGATGCAGAAGATATTATCAAAAAAGGGTTAGCCTCTTTTCATGACCTGATAAACCACCTTAAGCATTATATGGTATGTGAAAGAGATAAAAGTAATATCGATACGGACGTTGGTAAAGAGCAACAAGAGACCAAGCTTGCGGTCATCGACAGATTAGTCCAAAAGAGCGTAACAAAGCACTACGACTTCTCTAAACCATCCTTAGATTTAACTCCCGCAGAGTTGAATGACGTAAGCATGCAAATGTTCAGAGTTTTTGCAATGAACGAACTAGTTGCATCCGTTACAACGTCATTTGCTCAGAATTTAGACCGACTGATGTCAAAAGACAAACCGATAAAAGACCTAATGTCCCTTTGTGACGCTAGTATACTATGTGATGCACTGAAGGATTTTGACAAAAAATGGGGGTACAAAAATAAATCTGTCCTAAGATTAGAGTTGGAAGGACACAACTACATACACAACTTGATGGACATGCTTTGGATTGGAATTCATGGTAGACTAAACAAGTCTGACCCAAAGAAATCAAAAACTCCATTTGGTGAATATGCATATGGTCGTATTTCAGAGAATTACAGGCGAGTTTTTAAAGACGAAAGTAATAGCCTTCCCAACGCCTACAAAGAAGCTCAGTTACTTACAGATGCTATCTCTGGCATGACTGATAGTTATCTAATTGATTTACATAACGAACTTAAAGCTTTGTACAAGAAACCTTGAATCATGAAAAATCATGCAGCGCCACACAAAGATGCTCTTAAGAAGCGTGTAAACCGCTTCTTTCAAAGTTCTACGCAACTAAGAGCTGATGTATATGGTTTTGTGGACGCTGTGACAGAAAACGATCAATTTGATGTATATGTCTTTGGCGGCTTAGTTCGTGACATTGGACTATTTGGTCTACGTGATTTTAGTTCTGATATTGACTTAGTTGTTGAAACCGATAGGAAATCGCTAGTAAATGCCTTATCCAAGCTAAACAATCAGACGGTAGTTGAAAACAAGTTTGGAGGCTTTAGAATTGCACATGGAGCTTGGTGCTTTGATATTTGGTGTGCTAGAGATACTTGGGCAATAAAAAATAGACTAGTAAAGTATGATGATATTACAAGTCTACTGAAAACGACTTTTTTGAGTTGGGATTCAGCGCTATTTGATGTTAGAAAACAGAACCTTATTTGTAATAATGACTATCTTGAAAATTTAGTAAATGGTAGTCTTGATATCGTTCTTCAGGACTCTCCAAATGAATTGGGCTCTATGGTTAGACTGACTAGAGCTATATATGGAAAGGGAGCTAAGGAACTGAAAGTTAATGCTTTAGATACTCTAAAGACATACTTTAAGAAGTATTCATTTGAAGAAATCATTTCTTACGAATGTCAATCTTACTCGAAGCTATTTTTAGATCTTTCCAAATTAGAAAGTCTTAGAAATGACGTTGAATCTATGCCTAGTGGTTCTTCATTGAGAATAAAAGATGTACAGCTTGCATTGCCTTTACAAGACATTGTAAGTGTTCCTAATACATTACACACTAAAAATATTAGAAATGGCCTTCATACGAGTAGTCAATTGAGCTATAGAGCCCAAATGGGAACCTCAATAGCAAACTATCAATTAACGCTCACCTTAACTTAGATGTAATCATAATACTTATCATAAAGTTACATATCATTTCGCTTTTGAATACAGTAATCAACTAAGGCTAATACTAAGCCTTAGCGATTACGCTGTGGTATTGTTATGACTCAAGACACCACTTCGGAATATCTAGCACTGGCATCTTATCAATCGCTTGATGTAGCTCTGCGTAGATACCATAGTTACGCCCCGTACTGCCAGCATTTGAGTGCCCTGTTATCGCATTTTGGACATCCTCTCGCATGACCTTTCTGGCTTCGGTGATAAAGCGATGGCGGAATGCATGTAGCGGTTTTAGGGCGTTAAAATGCTCGATATCGAGTGTCATAAAGGCATCTTTCAGATAACGTGCAACCGCGAGGTGATACTTAGCCCTCTTATTGGCCTTAAGTGATGGGAATAATCGCCCTTCTGCTGGCAAGCTATTCAGGTAATCCAGCAGCCCTAACTGAATAAGAGCCTGACAAACTGGCACCCTTCTCGACTCCCCCGTTTTAACGGATTGGTCATCGCGTAGCTCCTGAATATGGAAATACCATTGCTCGCTATTATCGCTATCTTGTTTGATATCTTTCACGTAAAGCTGAGCAATCTCCTCTGCCCTTGCTCCTGTATAGGCCAGAATAACAGGCAACCAGTAAGGAGCTTCACCGTATCTTGCCTTTTGAGCATAGGTACGTTGCCTAAAGAGTGGCAGGGAGAAAATCTTTGTCAGTTCCGCATTTGAGTAGCCCGGATCTCTAATCACCCTCACCGTTTCTTTGCCGGGCGATACTTGATGGCAAGGATTCTTCGGCAAGATGTCTAACTTGACAGCCTGTTGGAAGTAGCCCGAAATCAGCTTAAGTTCCTTGTCAGCAGTATTGATACTCACTCGAGCCAATCCACGCTTATCAGCGATATCGATTTGCTTCTTGAAGGATAATGCTCGTATCTCTTGGCTCGGTTTACTCGGGCAACGGATGATCCAATTGAAGAAATTACGCATGTCTAGCTTTTGGATTTGACCAATAGGTTTATCGGCAAAAAACTCTATCAGTCGCTCACAAGGGCGATTGCGGTCACCTTGCCATGATCTAAAGGCAACCTCTGAGCTCACAATCTTCTTCTGATTATTCACCCAGTCAATCAGTTGTGAAACGCTAGAAGATGCAGATAATTCACCTTCTCTTTGTTTGCTTGGAGTTGTACTGCTGGTGGATATATCGACAAAACCTAAATCCTTAAGCTGCTGTAACGCATCACCGCTCGGATCTGTCGGTTCGATATTTGTATCAGGTAGATTTGGCTCAAAGCCTCGTTTTAGATCCCGCCGAGTGAGCCCTTGTTTACGCCGAGCGAGTTCTTCATGGTCGATTGCAGAATTACAGAGCCTGATACAAGCTTTTGCTAATTGGGTAGCAAGATACAGTCTTACTGAATGTTCATGGAGTTGACATTGTGAAAGTTCAAGAGCTTCATCAATAAATGCACTCATGTACCGCACAAAGAGTTGTTCTTCTGCCTGTTGACGGCTTGTGCCTCTTGCAGCATAGAGCACTACTAGCGGCTAACTAAACCACTCCGTCATCGCTTCGAGTCCATCGGGAGTCTCGAGCAGATATCTTGCTTGAATGTCAGCCAACCTCAGCCGACCATGCTCACGAGCCACCCAGTAGCTGACAATAGTATCTAACTGAGCAGGCGTTATTTTCAGCTCGTTCTCTTGATTATCATAACGTGACTGAGCCAGAGCAATAATAGACTCGAACTCCGCGATCACTTCAGCAGCCTTTGCTTTGGCTTCATGGGCATCTTGAGTTTTTAGGCTTCGCTTAAGCTCGGATTTGTCATCAAGGAACGGACGTAAATGCTTAGGAACACCCTTGCGGATTTTCCAGATTCCAGACTCTGGATCGCGGTATGGTTGAGTCATAAATGCCATCGTTTTGTACCACCCTTTTGTACCACCTTAAGGTGCCAAAGGTTGGTAAGCCATTGGATGAAGCAACTATAATTCATAGGTTTATGATAGAAAAGAAAAAACCCGACCATATGATCGGGTTCTTAGAATGTGGCGGTGAGAGAGGGAGTCGAACCCTCGATACGTTTCCGTATACACACTTTCCAGGCGTGCTCCTTCGGCCACTCGGACATCTCACCAGATTGTTGTGATTCGTTTTACGTGTTAATCATCCACGCTGCTACAACGTTATAAGCTTTACTCGTAAGCTTTCGTCGTTAACGGAGCGGTACTGTACGCAAAAGCCTGTGGGTGGTCAAGTAAAAAAGAGTTGATTTCAGGCGGTTGCGCAATTGCTAAACAAACCGCCTGATAAATTGAGATTTATGTCCGACTTTCGCCGTTAATTGACGTTGAACTTGTTCACTTCCTTGGACATTAACGCCGCGTCGTAGGTCAGTGCCTTGGTCAATTCCCGTAATTCATCCGAAATCCTCTGGGTATTGAGGTAAATTTCACTGATCTTCAATGCATTGCGATTCACATCCTCAGACACGGCTGACTGCTCATGGGTTGCCGTGGCAATTTGCTCATTCATGCGGTCGATAATATCCACTTGCTCGACGATACGTTTAAGCTCAATCCCCGCCTGCTCGGCTTCGTGCACGCTGTTATTGGCCTGCGCAAGTCCGCGCTCCATGGCTTTAACGGCAATGCTGGCGCCCGATTTCAGTCGATCCGTCATATTCTTAATATCCGAGGTCGAGGTTTGTGAGCGCTGCGCGAGACTTCTCACCTCATCGGCCACTACGGCAAAGCCCCGTCCCATCTCGCCTGCCCTTGCCGCTTCAATCGCCGCATTAAGTGCGAGTAGATTTGTTTGTTCGGCAATGCCGCTGATCACATCGAGTACCACCACAATACCGTGGATTTCACGGTCGAGTTCATTAATAGCTTTAGAGGCGCCATCAATATCATCGGCTAAAGCCTTAATCGCGGCACTGGTACGACCCACTTCGATATTACCCGCTTTCGCCTCATGGTTCGCCGCGGTGGAGGCTTCCGATGCATTAACGGCGTTACTGGCGATTTCTGCCACTGTCGCACTCATCTCTGTCATTGCAGAGGCCACTTGCTCGGCCTCACTGTGCCCTGCCATCACATCTTGCTCCATTGCGTGGGTGCACACATCCATTTGCTCTACCGCTTGCTGTAACTTGCTGGCACTGGCACGCACTTGCAGGATCACACTCTCGAAATCATTCATCATGTCGTTGAATGCAATGGCTAATTCCCCAAATTCATCCGAGCTGTTTTGGGTTAAACGCACACTGAGATCATAATGTTTTCTGGCTTTTGTCACCGTCGAATACACATGGTGCACACTGTCGTGTAGGTAACGGATAACCGACAGACTCAACAGCAGCACTAACACTAACACCACGGTTAATGTCACGAGCACGAAGAACATATGCTCGTTGGCTGTGTAGAGTCGGTCTGTGGTGGTCTTAACCAGATCGGTTGAAACTTCTTGCTCAAAATCCCGTAAACGGTCGATACGCGCTGTGGATTTCGCAAACCAGTCCTCAGGGTTTTGTTGCTGAATTTTTTGATTGTCTTGGTCGATTGCTATTTGTCTCAGGGCTTCAACTTCTTTAACTTCGTTACCACTTTGCAGCTGACGAATACCTTCGACTAGATTAGGCGTGGCAAGCGCCAAGAAGCGCTCCAGATAAGTATTTTGCTCAGAGACCAAGGTTATAAACTTGGCATAAACCTTAGGTTTAAAACCTGCTTGACCGAAGGTTGAACTCAGTACCGCACGCTCAATCCCCGCCCGCTCCTTCATTTGTAGATAGGCACTGAATGCCGCTGCCTTAATGGCAATTTCTTGGTTAGCGCCCGCCTTTGCCGTTTCATCGACTATGGCTAATAACTGTTTATTGAGATCGGTGTAATAGGCCACTTCATCGGCCACACTGATGGATAAACTGTCGATTTGCGAACGGATCCCCGAAAGGCGACCAAGCTGAGTGTTGATCTCCCGTAATTTAGGCGCAAACACTTCGGGTAACGCATTGTTTGAAATGAAATCTTGGAATTGTTTTAACTGGCTATCCGTCAGTTGTCTTTGACTTGGGATTTTGCCTGCAAAGGCTTTACCCGCTGAGCCAATAAAGCCTGCGCTCATGCCACGCTCTTTTTGTAGCTCATGCACCAGATTACTGTTGGTGACCGCCAATTCACTCAATTGGACGATAAGCTTAAGCTCTTGGCGATACTCATATTTTTCAATGAGAAACAAAGCACCATATAAAAAACATGCAAATAAGGGCGGCAATACAACCATGAGTAATTTTTGTTTCAAGCTGAGGTTGCCAATCCATTGCCATTTCATAGTGATTTCCTTATTAAAGCGAGGTTAAGAGATAAGACAAAATAGGTATAGCATAGGATTTACGCGAGAACGACCATTTTTACCTAATTTAGCCATTACTAAACACCTAAAAAACAGATGCTTGCATAAGCTTTTTCGGCGGTACCCCATCTTCTACAGATAATAAACTGTGTGAGAAATAGAGATTGAAAAAGTATCAATTGCAGATACACAACCAAAACAAGGGAGGACATACTCCTCCCCCGATAAGGTCAATTAGCTAAAGAGTTGTGGGAACAGCCCTTTAATACCAGCGGCAATCACCTCAATCCCGATCGACAGCATTAATAGCCCCATCAAACGGGTAATAACGTTAATGCCTGTTTTACCAAGAATTTTGTAGATGATTGACGCCATTCTGAACAGGGCGAAACTCACCAAGCCAAAAATGATCACTGTGATAAACATCGCCACAAAATTGGAGAAGGAATTATGCTCTGCGGCAAACACGATGACCGAGCTAATCGCACCGGGGCCTGCCATTAACGGCAAGGCTAACGGCACCACCGCCACGGACTCCATCGCCGAAGATTCGCGGTCTTCCTCTTGGTTGCGTTTTACTTCACCCAATTTACCCTGCAGCATCGACATCGCAATAATGGCGATCAGTGTGCCGCCGGCAATCCTAAAGGCCGAGAGTGAAATACTAAACATATTCAAAATATGTTGTCCCGCCACTATGGTCACTAGCAGGATCACCACCACCGCAAAGTTAGCCACTTTACCCGTATGGTTACGCTCGGCTTCGGTTTGATGACTGGTTAAGCTCACAAACACTGGCAACAAACCAATGGGGTTGATAATGGCAACGAGGCCAAGAAAAAATTTAACGTAAAGTGTTAACTCCAAGTTGCTATCCTTATTGAGCGTGTCACGCCAATTTCATCAAACTAACCGTAAGGGCAAGTATAGTAGCTTAAGCACAGATGACTGAAAAATGAGATTTTTGAGGTTAAATCACAAGTTTGAGTAATAGCTGCTGGCAATCCTCGGCGGATTCTAAGCCAAAGAGGGTAAAACAGATCATAGTTACTGTATCTTTATTACATAAAAGCGCCAAACTGATTGGATGATCACACTTTCACTGCGGCTTTAGGTGTAATTTTTTACCATAAAGAAGATTTAGCGAATCGCGCATTCCCTAAATCTTTTTAGGAGTCTTAATCATGACAGTAACTAATGCTCAAGAACTGGATCTCATGGTCGAGCGCGTCGCCAAAGCGCAAGCCGAATATGCCAGTTTTAGCCAAGCACAAGTCGATGCGATTTTCCGCGCCGCCGCACTGGCCGCCGCAGATGCCCGCATATCACTTGCGAAAATGGCCGCCGCCGAAACCCGAATGGGGGTGATTGAAGACAAAGTGATTAAAAACCACTTTGCCTCCGAGTACATTTACAACAAGTACAAAGATGAAAAGACCTGCGGAATTTTATTCGAGGACCCCACCTTCGGTACTATCACTATCGCCGAGCCCGTGGGCATTATCTGTGGGATTGTCCCCACCACAAATCCCACCTCTACCGCCATCTTCAAAGCATTGATCAGCCTTAAAACCCGTAATGCGATTATTTTCTCCCCTCACCCAAGGGCGAAAGTCTCGACCACCACAGCGGCTAAACTGGTGCTAGATGCCGCCATTGCCGCTGGTGCGCCCAAGGACATTATCGGTTGGATTGATGAGCCCAGTGTGGCGCTTTCCAATCAATTAATGACCCATCCAAAAGTGAACCTTATCCTCGCCACAGGTGGCCCAGGTATGGTGAAAGCCGCCTACTCCTCCGGCAAACCCGCCATTGGTGTCGGCGCGGGTAACACGCCAATTGTTATTGATGAAACCGCCGACATAAAACGCGCGGTCAGCTCGATTCTGATGTCTAAAACCTTCGATAACGGCGTCGTCTGTGCCTCAGAGCAAGCGGTGATTGTGGTCGATAGTATCTACGAGCAAGTCAAAGAGCGCTTCGCGACCCATGGTGGTTATCTCTTAAATGCCGCGCAAACCGCTGCAATGCAACAAGTCATCCTTAAAAATGGCGGCTTAAATGCCGATATAGTCGGCCAAAGCGCCGCGACCATAGCGCAAATGGCGGGCATTGATGTCCCCCACACCACCAAGGTATTGATTGGTGAGGTCACCGATATCACAGAGGCCGAAGCCTTTGCCCACGAAAAACTCTCACCATTACTTGGCATGTACCGCGCCGCCGATTTCAATGACGCCGTCGATAAAGCTGAAGCCTTAGTTGCCTTAGGCGGCATTGGCCATACATCGGGCTTATATACCGACCAAGACACTCAAACCGAGCGGGTGAAAACCTTTGGTTTTAGAATGAAAACCGCGCGTATTTTAATCAACACCCCAGCCTCGCAAGGCGGAATTGGCGATCTGTACAACTTTAAACTCGCTCCCTCGCTCACTTTAGGTTGTGGCTCTTGGGGCGGGAACTCGATTTCCGAAAACGTCGGCCCAAGTCATTTAATCAATAAAAAAACCGTCGCTAAGAGGGCTGAAAACATGCTGTGGCACAAGCTTCCTTCGTCTATCTACTTCCGCCGCGGCAGCTTACCCATCGCGCTTGAAGAATTAAGCGATAAAAAACGCGCCCTCGTAGTGACCGACAGATTCCTGTTTAACCAAGGTTATTGCGACGAAACCTTAAAGATTTTAAAAGCACAGGGCCTTGAAACCGAAGTCTTTTACGAGGTGGAAGCCGATCCCACACTTGCGACCGTACGCCAAGGTGCCAAAGTCGCCAATAGTTTTAAACCCGATGTGATTATTGCCTTAGGCGGTGGTTCGCCCATGGATGCGGCCAAGATTATTTGGGTGATGTACGAGCATCCCGATGTCGACTTTGCCGATTTAGCGCTGCGTTTTATGGATATCCGTAAGCGTATCTATAAATTCCCTAAAATGGGCGTAAAAGCCACTATGGTGGCAATCCCCACCACATCAGGCACAGGCTCAGAAGTCACACCTTTTGCCGTAGTCACCGATGAACAAACCGGTAAAAAATACCCCATAGCCGACTATCAACTCACCCCAAACATGGCGATTGTTGACCCGAATCTGGTGATGGATATGCCTAAATCCTTAACCGCTTTCGGCGGAATCGATGCTATCACCCACGCGCTCGAAGCCTATGTCAGCGTGATGGCGAATGAGTACAGCGATGGTCAAGCCCTGCAGGCACTTGATCTACTGTGCAAATATTTACCCGATGCTTATCAGCTTGGCGCCGCATCCCCTATAGCCCGTGAAAAAGTGCACAATGGTGCGACCATAGCCGGTATCGCCTTTGCCAACGCCTTCCTTGGGATCTGTCACTCCATGGCCCATAAACTGGGCGCCGAGTTTCACTTAGCCCATGGACTCGCCAATGCGCTACTCATCAGTAACGTGATCCGCTTTAATGCGACCGACTTACCCACTAAGCAAGCCGCATTTAGCCAATACGACAGACCCAAAGCTTTGTGTCGTTACGCGGCGATTGCCGATCATTTAGCCTTAGGTGGAAGTTCAGATGCGGAAAAAGTCGAGAAATTGCTGGAAAAAATCGAGCAACTCAAGAAGACGCTGGGCATTCCAGCATCTATCCAAGAAGCGGGAGTTAACGAAGCCGACTTCCTCGCCAAACTAGACGAGCTCGCCGAGGATGCCTTCGATGACCAATGTACTGGCGCCAACCCTCGCTACCCTTTGATTAGTGAGCTAAAACAGCTACTGCTCGACAGCTACTATGGCCGCCCATTTACTGAGCAATAGCACATTAAAATAGTGCATTAAGTAGTCACTGAAATTGACAGGGCTTTGTTTCCTTAGCGATATAGGTAAACAAAGCCCATTATTCACTAAAGTACCGACAAAGAAATTTGAAGATATATTCAACTGGCCAACTTATCTTAAGTTTACAAATCGAATGAATCACCTACTCCCAAGCTTATTGTCTATCCTATAGTTTATTAACACCATTTCTAAGATAAATGGAGAGTGAGTCTAAAGTGCTCATATCTATATTTACCCCTATCTCTTGCGTTCAAAACGTCGAGACAACGAGTATCACTAAAGCCTACGATTTGGATTAACGAGGAAGTATAACGCTGTAGATATTCTAAATTGACCTTTCAGTAAATCATGTCGATTTATAGGGTAAATGAATAGTGTCAGATGAGCGGAAAACCGTGCGGAAATAATCAAAAAATACCAAGCTAAGTTGGCAATAGCTCGAAATAAATAATGACGGCCAAGACTTGGCTAGGCCGTCATTTAGGCTGCGACAACATGGCGCTGTACCCTTAATGGATGCAAGCGATTATGCATCACCTTAATAGTTTCAAATTGCGTCATGGTTTTAGCACCGGATAACACACATTCTGGCGATAATAGCATCACCAATGCGGATTGTAGGGTGTTTTCGATGACTAAGACTAATGCACGTTGTTTTTGGCATTTAAGCTCAAAGACTTTACCCACATCGCTAAATACGCACACATCGCTGCAATCAAAAAACCATGATTTTGGCATTTGCGGTGTCAGCATAAAATGCGCGGCTGTCGCATTTAGGGCGATTTGCACTATAGCAGCATCGGTAAGGGATAAGGTTTTCGGCAACTTGTCGAGCAAGCTCATATAGAATTTGGCGTGCGCAATATTAAATTCCATGCTTGATAAGGCATCAGGAATTAATGATTTTGCTTTATAAGCCGTCAGAAATTCTATCTCGGAACCTAACGAAACGCCTAATACACCGTACGAATCGTTATATTTCCAGTGCCAATCCTTTTGTGGCAATAATAACATAACGTTTACCTACTATTTGAACACTGGCACATCATAGTAGATATTTTATTCAATATCAAAATAAAAATATAAAAATACAGATTAGTTAACAATTACTTAGTAGATCTATTTAAGGATCTTAACTGCGTTCCAATGATCGTTTTAGATCGCAGTCAAGATAAATGATCGTAATTTAGATCCCTATTGATATCTAAAGATCATTATTTTAAGCGGTAAGCTTCAACAATTTCTTTAATTAACTTTGGACCTTGGTAAATAAAACCTGAGTAAATCTGTACCATAGTCGCGCCCGCATCAAATTTAGCTAACGCATCTTCTGCACTGTTAATTCCACCCACACCAATGATCGGGATCTGACCATTTAAACAGGTGGCTAATTGTTTGATCACTTTAGTTGAAAGCTCAGTCAATGGTTTACCACTTAACCCACCACTTTCATTGGCATTCGCAAGGCCGCTAACACCGTCACGGGTTAACGTTGTGTTAGTCGCAATCGCGCCATCAAACTTGTTTTTAATCAAGGATTGAGCAATATTTTCGATTTCTTCCGTGGTTAAATCAGGCGCAATTTTAAGGGCAATTGGCACATATTTTTTATGTTTCTCGGCCAACTCAAGTTGCTTAGTTTTTAATGCGCTTAATAATTCGTCTAATAGATCGCCATATTGTAGCGATCGTAATCCGGGTGTATTCGGTGATGAAATATTCACCGCAATATAGGCAGCATAGGGATAGACTTTGTCCATGCAGATCAAATAATCGTCTTTCCCCTGCTCTACTGGCGTGTCTTTATTTTTACCAATATTGACCCCAACCATGATATCGGTTTTCTTTGCGATCAAATTTTTGACCAGATTATCGACACCCTTGTTATTAAAGCCCATGCGATTGATGATCGCCTTTGCGGGTTTTAATCTAAATAAACGGGGTAAATCATTACCGGGTTGTGGTCTTGGGGTCACTGTACCCACTTCCACATGACCAAATCCCATCGCATGAAAGGCATCTATCGATTCGCCATCTTTATCCATACCTGCGGCAAGGCCGACAGGGTTTGGAAAAGTCAGTCCCATAAAGCTGACGGGCGCTGGCGCAATATTCTGGGCATAAAACGCATTCAATGGACTATTACCTGTCATTTTCAGGCTGCCAATGGCTAAATTATGCGCTCGCTCAGGATCCATCTGAAACATGACTTTCTGTGCGATTTTATAAAACATGTATTTTCCTCGACCTAAAAAAAGCCCCGGCGATCGCCAGGGCTTCTGATTGTTATAAAAGTTTACTTATGGCCTTCGCAATGAAGGATCAGAAGGTTCAGTTCACGCAGGGCGACAGAGAACTTAGCAAACTCATGGCTTTGCGACGTTTTGAAGTCAGCGAGCATATGGAACCATCTTTCCAGTAGCGCTTGATTGGTATCAATCCACTGAGAAATAACGCTTTGAGCGTCACAGGTTGCACTGCATGTTCTTAAGACCACTGACGTCAACGCACGTTGTTGCCAATCCAACTCTTCCCTAAAGGCTGCACGAGCCAGTGCTTGCCAATGGTTTGCCACAGGCTGTGCACTGATCTGCTCTAGGAACCAGTGCAGCTCAACGCGGGCACCGAGTTTGAAATATGTCTCGGCAACGAGCTCAACTGTTTTCTCTTCGGCTTGGGCAATTTGCGCAATATCCAGAGCCGAGAACAGTGTGCTCATGTTAGCCACGACGGTCGCCACATTCTGAGGCACGTTCTCTTTGATAAGAGCGTTGATCTCAGCTTGGATACCCGCCGCTTCTTCTTCTACCAAGTAAGAATGAACATTCGCTTTGATTTGTTCAAATACAGGTTTGAAGAAGGCTACAGTTTGCTCGATGCTCCAAGTACGGTTGCGGTGACGCAGGAACCAGCGGCATGCACGGCGCATGTTGCGACGTAATTGATGCAGCATTTCGCCCTGAACCACAGCAGGAACAATACCGTTTAAGTCAGTGATCGCTTTAGTTAATTCAGCTAAACCAAACACTTCGCGAGCCATAGTGTAACAAATTGCCGCGTCGGCAACTGAGGCACCAGTCTCATCTTGCATACGTTGAACAAAGTTCAGACCCATGTCGTTGACCAATTCGTTGGCCAGTGACGTGGCAATGATTTCACCGCGCAGTGGGTGCGTCACCATTCTGTGGCTGTACAGTTCCTGAAGTTGTTTCGGGAAGTAAGCAATCAACAGTTGGCTCAGCAGCGTGTCTTCGGTGATTTCTTGAGTCAGTAACTGCTCTTTCAGTACCATCTTAGCGTAAGCCACCAGTACCGATAGCTCAGGACGCGTTAAGGCGCGGCCATTGGCTAAACGTTCTGCCAGCTCTTCTTCCGATGGTAAGAATTCTAAGGCGCGGTCTAACTTGCCTTCTTTTTCCAGATACTGGATAAAGCGAATTTGCTCTTTTAACTGCTCAGCACCGCGGACTTGGGTGACCGAAATCGTACGAGTTTGATCTTTACAATCCTGCAGTACGATTTGGCCGACTTCTTCGGTCATCTCTTCCAGTAAACGGTTACGTTGCTTGAGTGTCAGTTCACCCTCAGCCACTAATGCGTTTAATAGAATTTTGATGTTAACTTCGTTGTCAGAGCAGTCTACACCACCTACGTTATCCACGAAGTCAGTGTTGATACGACCGCCGTTTGCCGCGTATTCAATACGACCTAACTGAGTACAACCTAAGTTACCACCCTCGCCCACGATCTTGGCGCGCAGTTCGCGACCATTGACACGCAGTGCATCGTTAGCGCGGTCGCCCACTTCTGCATGGGTTTCGCGTGATGACTTAACATAAGTACCGATACCACCGTTCCAAATCAGATCCACTGGCATTTTCAGCAGTTCTTTCATCAGCTCAGTCGGTGTCATCGACGTCTTTTCCGTTTCCAGCATTTGCTTCATTTCAGCAGACAATGGAATCGACTTAGATGAACGCAGGAAGATACCGCCGCCCTTAGAAATCAGCTTGCTGTTGTAGTCTTCCCAGGTTGAACGTGGCAGCGCGAATAAACGGGCACGTTCTTCATAGCTGGCAGCTGTATCTGGATTCGGGTCGATAAAGATATGCATATGGTTGAATGCAGCCACAAGTTTTGTGTGCTTAGACAACAACATACCATTACCGAATACGTCACCGGCCATGTCACCAATACCTAAACAGGTAAAGTCTGTGGTTTGACAATCGATACCCACTTCGCGGAAGTGACGTTTAACCGATTCCCAACCACCTCTGGCCGTGATCCCCATTTTCTTATGGTCGTAACCGTTACTACCACCCGACGCGAACGCATCGCCTAACCAGAAGTTATATTCTTGCGAAATGGCGTTAGCGATGTCAGAGAAGGTGGCAGTCCCTTTGTCTGCCGCGACCACTAAATATGGATCATCTTCATCGTGACGGACTACATCTACCGGGTGAACGATTTCACCGTTAACGATGTTATCTGTGATATCGAGCAGTGCACGGATAAAGATGCGGTAACATTCTTGACCTTCGGTGAAGAAGGCTTCGCGGCCACCTTCAGTAGGCAGTTGTTTACAAACGAAACCACCTTTCGCGCCCACAGGCACGATTACGGTGTTCTTCACTTGTTGTGCTTTTACTAAGCCAAGCACTTCGGTACGGAAGTCTTCACGACGGTCAGACCAACGCAGACCACCACGAGCCACTTTACCGTAACGTAAATGCACACCTTCAACCCGTGGCGAATAAACGAAAATTTCGAATTTCGGCAGCGGACGCGGCATTTCAGGAATTAACGAAGGCATGAATTTAAACGAGATATAACTCTTAGATTCGCCTTTGGCATCCAGTTGGTAGAAGTTAGTACGCAGCGTGGCGTTAATCAGATCGAGGTAACGACGGATAATACGGTCATCATCTAGGCTCGATACTTCGTCTAAACGTAGGTTGATCTGCTCCATAAACTTGCCCAGAGTACGGGTCTTCAGTTTTGGGTTGAACTTACGGATAAACATTTTCACCAACAAATCAGCGATTTGTGGGTAACGGCCGAAGGTTTCTTCGATGTAAGCTTGGCTGAATGTCGCATCGATTTGACGCATGTACTTAGCGTAAGCACGCAGTACTGACACTTCACGGCCAGTTAAACCTGACGCCAGAATGATGCGGTTAAAACCGTCATCTTCTAATTTCTTTTGCCACACTTGAGAGAGTGCAGTTTGGAATCTGTCTTGGCTGTCGGCGATATTGTCGGTATTAGTGACTTTAACCGTCATTAAGAAGTCTAAGATCCAGAAGGTCGAACCGTCTGAGGTCGTCACTTCATAGGGACGCTCGTTGATCACGCGCAGACCAAAGTTTTCCAGCATCGGCAGTACGTCAGAAAGATGGATTGGCTCATCTTTATGGAACAGTTTTAAACGCACTTTGTTGTCGTTCAACGCAGCTTCCTGCGGTTGATAGAACAACATGCCTAACTTGTGTTCGTCATCCAGCGCTTCAAGCTGTTGCATATCCACAACGGCAGAGCTTGGTAATACGTCTTCTTTATAGCTTTGTTCGAAGGCGTTAGCGTAACGCTTCATCAGATGAGTACCGGCTTCTTCACCTAAGGCAGTGTTTAGCGCGGTATTTAACTTATCTTCCCACGAGCGTGCCGCTTCAATTAAATTGTTTTCAATGGCAGCCACATCTACATCCATATTATTGTTATCAACTTTGACAATGTAGTGAGTACGGGCCAGGGTTGACTCGGAGAAATACGTCGTAAACTCTACATCTTCTTTGCTGTTGAAATGCTGAGCCAGAATACGTTGAGTATCTTGGCGAAGTTTAGTGTTGTAACGATCTTTTGAAACGTACACCAAACAGGATAAGAAACGACCGAAACCATCTTTGCGAACAAAGAGTTTCAGTTTGTCCCTGTCTTGCATCTCGAGCACACCGTGCGCCGTGTGTGCTAAATCATCCACATTGGCTTGGATTAGCTCATCGCGCGGCAGGTTTTCGAGAATGTTCAGCAGGGCTTTATAGTCGTGAGAACGTGGCGTTAAACCTGAACGGTCTAATACGCGCTGGACTTTTTCGTTCAGCAGCGGGATCTCACGTGGGCTGCGGTTATACACATTTGAAGCGTACAAACCGATGAATCTGTCTTCACCGACCACATTGCCTTTCTTGTCGAAGCGTTTGATACCGATATAGTCCACATAGGCAGGACGGTGCACGCGGCTCTTGGCGCTGCTCTTGGTCAGGATCAGTAAACTGTGGTCTAAGGCTTCTTTACGGGCACTGTCAGAGAAGCTTGATAATAATAAACCTTGCTCAGGCTGAGTCTTATGGTGCTTATTCATTAAACCTAAACTAGAGGCCATATTTGGCACTAGTTCGACGTCGCCTTCAACGCGTTTTAAATCGTATTGACGGTAACCCAGTAAGGTAAAGTGATGATTATTAAGATAAGTTAAGAAGTTAATCGCTTCTTCTAACTCTTGCTTCTCACCTGGGAATGGACGCTTAGGTAAATCTTTAATGGTCTCACTCAGCTTAGCTGACATCGCGCTCCAGTCGTTGACTGATGCGGCCACATCACCCAGCACAGATTGGATTTCGCGCTCAAGGGCTTTGATATCCACACTGCTGCTTTGACGGTCGATTTCAATCAGGAAAACGGCAACGTGTTCAGTGCTGTCAGGGCTTTGATTCAGGTAAGTGACTTTAGTTACATCCTGGGCTGAACGCTCAATCGCCAGCGGAGTGTGTAACATCATGTGAGCGGTAATACCCATACGATTCAATGCCATACCAACTGAATCTACCAGGAATGGCATGTCAGGTTGGATAACTTCAATGATCGAATGAGTTGATTGCCAGCCGTGCTTTGACTGACTTGGATTGAATACTCTGAGGTGAGTCTCCCCTTTCGGGGTTTTGTTTAGTGCATTCCATAAACTGAGAACCGCACCATACAGGTCGCTGTCGTTACGCGCATTGAGGTCGTCTTTCGACATGTGGGCATAAAGGCAGGTCGCGAACTGTTCAACTTGCTTGGCTTGTGAATTAGGGACTTTAGCGTGAATTAAACTGACTACATTTTCAAGTAGTACTGAAGGCATTGCATCTTTCAAGGCCATGTTGCTGTTTCCTTAAGCGTCTATGGCAGCGCTTTTTTTCATTATTTGGATGCTTCGGCTTAACGATCTCAGAAAATTAGTGTGATCCAGATCGTCGCGCGAAGTTTATTACTAAATCCTCTGTATTTCGAGGAAAATTTTAGTGGTACATCCTCTGTAAATCCAGCCAGAGCGTAAAGATGTGATAACAGGTGAGCAAAAAATCAAAAAAACAGCGTTTATATTCAAAGACAATGGGGAGTCAAAAACTCCCCATTGTTTGTAACTACTTAGCCTGCCGCCAGAATACCGCTGCCAGTGCTGGCAGGATAATTATGGCGCCCAACATATTTACCACAAACATGAAGGTGAGCAGGATCCCCATGTCCATTTGGAACTTAAGCGCCGAGAAAAACCAAGTGCTCACCCCAATCGCCAACGTCAGGCCAGTGAATATCACCGCACTGCCCCGCTCGACTAACGCTTCATAGTAGGCTTGTTGTACTGGCATCCCATTCGACAACTTAGATGACATGGTCGACAGGATATAAATGCCGTAGTCAACACCGATACCCACACCGAGGGCAATAACGGGTAAGGTACTGACTGCTAAGCCAATATTGAGTTGAGTCATCAGTGCCTGCGCCAACGTGGAGACCACATAGAGCGGGATAATCACCGCGACTGTCGCTTTTAATGACTTAAAGCTGATAAGGCAAAGCACAAATACCGCGCCATAGACATAAATCATCATAGGTAATTGGGCTTCCGCCACCGCTTCGTTGGTCGCCGCCATCACCCCAACAGGACCAGATGCTAGCTTAAATTGCAGCTTGTCATTGTCCATTTTGGCCGCGACCGCTTTCACCTTAGCGACAACCGTTTCAATGGTTTCAGCCTTATGATCCTGCATAAATAGATACACAGGCATCACTGAGCAATCACCATTTAACAAGCCCGATGTCGTTGGGATCTGGCCAATCGCCTGCACTAAACTGGCGGTCGTACGGGGCAGTACTTCCCATCTTGGGTTGCCTTCGTTAAAGCCCGCATTCACTTTTTTCGCCACCGAGGCCAAGCTAACTGTCGATTCAACGCCAGGAGTATTACGCACTAACCATTCAAACTCATCAATTTGCGTCAGCATATCGTGGTAAGTACAGGCCTCCGGGCTCGCTTCCACAATCACAGTCATCACGTCGGTGGTGATAGAAAAGTGATCGGTAATAAAGAAGGTGTCCAAGTTGTAGCGTGAATCTTGGTGTAAAGCCGGCGCGCCGCCCTGCAGATCGCCAATTTTCATCTGATTCGCCTGTTGCAGACCGGCAAAATACAAGGCAATGGTCGCCGCAATCACTACCACCGCATATTTCGGTGTGGCAAATTTGGCAAGGTAGCGCCAAATTGCCTCGGCTCGCACTTCATCCGAAGTCGGCGCCCCCTGAGGTGCAACCTTGAGTTCAGTGAAAGAAATCACTAAAGGCAGAAGGATAAGGTTAGTGAAAATAATCACGCCCACACCGAGGGAGGCCGAAATGGCCAGCTCACGGATGATACCGATATCAATGGATAACAGTGTGATAAAACCAACCGTATCAGAGAGCAACGCCACCCCACCAGGCACCAATAAACTGCGAAACGCAGACGCCGAGGCCGCCTTAGTGGTTTGTCCGTCCATCACGCGGCGTCTGACCGCGTTGATCATCTGCACCCCGTGACTCACCCCGATGGCAAAGACGAGGAATGGCACCAGAATTGACATAGGATCTAAGCCAAAACCAATGACCGTCAGTAAACCCAGCTGCCAGATCACCGCCGTTAAGCTACAGACTAATGGCAATAAGGTCAGGATAAGTGACTTGGAAAACAGGTAAACCATTACTGCCGTAATCAAAATGGCAATCACGAAGAACAGCAATACGCCTTTGGCGCCATCGGCCACATCACCCGCCATCTTAGCAAAACCGATAATATGGATTTTCACCTTATCGGTTTCATACTTACCGCGAAGTTCCTTCTCTAGCTGAGCGGCAAAGGCGATGGTATCTAAGGGCTTACCCGTTTGTGGATCAAAGTCCATCAATTGAGCCGACACCATAGCGGCACTATAATCGTTGGCGATCAAGCGCCCCACAATGCCTGCTTTTTCAATGTTATCGCGCACCGTATTCAAACCCGCTTCGGTGGTCGTAAAATCGGCAGGGATCACAGGGCCGCCCGCAAAACCATCTTCCACGACTTCGGTAAAACGGGTCGAAGGTGAAAATAAGGATTTAACCTGTGAACGGTCAACACCGGGAATAAAAAACAGCTGATCGTGAACGTTTTTAAGGGTGTCGAAAAAGTTAGGGTTAAAAATATTGCCGCTGGTGTCTTCCACCGCCACCATAATGCTATTCGCCCCACCAAAATCTTTTTGGTGTTTGAGGTAGGTTTGCATATAGCTATGATTAAGCGGAATATTTTTAATGAATGCCGCATCCATTTTTAATTGGCTAGCTTGGTATCCCAAAAAAACCGTCAGCAAAATAAAAATGCTCACCACCCAAGCACGGTTGCGGAATAAAAATGACTCAAATCCGTTGACCAGTTTTTCTAACATCTTATCGGCCCTGTTATTGTTGTTTTATCATTTATGGCTTCAGAGTGAGTAGCCCTTGGCTACCCGATAACCACACATTCCCTTGGTTATCTTTGGCAATCGAAACTAAGTTTTCCCCCTGGCGGCGAGTGACAATATTGGCACTATCATCCTGATTAAGCTGGATAACAACGCCAGCATTCCCTACAAGGTACAAGCTAGTATCTGAGCTCACCAAGGCGCCATTGATGGATGACTGCACGGGCATTTCAATCTCATCCCATTGGCTAAGGCTCAAATCTGCTTTAAACACGTGCCCCCTCAGTCCCATTACGTAGACCGCATCCTGCAATTGAATGGCATTGAACATAGAGCCGTCGTAATCAAACCCAGTACGGGTAAAGGTTTGGCCTTTATCGGCTGACACCGCCACAAGCCCAAGCTCTCCGACTAATAACAAACGACCATCATTGAGCACGATCATCCGATTAAAATGCGGCAGTAACGAGGCGCGCTCGGTCAGATAAGCGGCTTGGTCACTATTCTTTAACTCAGCCAAATAGGACACGTCTTCTTCGGCCAGCAACTCTTCGTGGAATTCTTCCGCCCAGGTCTTGCCGCCATCATGGGTTCGATAAAACAGTCCGTAAGCGCCAATGGCCATGCCGTCCTGCTCATTGAGAAACAGCACATCGAGGAAGGGTTTTTCAATTTCGCTCGACTGCATTTGTAACGACCATGTCTGGCCGCCATCTTGGGTGTGCAAAATAGTGGCATCGTGCCCGACTGCCCAACCGAGTTTTTCATTTAAAAAGAACACTTTTGTCAGCTGCGCCGAGGTCGGTGTCGGCACTTGTTGCCAGGTGTCATTCAGCACGAGCACATGGCCACGCTCGCCCACGGCGACCAAACGCTGTCCCGCATGGGCAATATCTAACACTAAAGAAGATGCCGCTAAGGGCTGAATTTGCGGGAAAGTCTCAGACACCGCAGAAAATGAAGGGGAAGAAAATAAACAACCAACACTGATTGCAGCGGCGCATTGAAGGATGCGAAACGACATACAAACTTCCTTAACTAATGAGGGGCGCTTAGCGCCCCTTTATACCGTGGCTGATTAACGGATACCTTCGCGACGTAGCGCGTCTGGGGTGAAGTTCGCTTCACTCAACTTGGCATCGAAGTTATACATTCCACTCTGGTTGTCTAAGCCCATGGCCAAATAACGACGGGACTGCAGATCGTGGAACACTTCTAAGGTATCCCACTGTGTGGGGACTTCGTAGTAGTTCAAGCCGTGGGCAACCGCCACACGGTAGAGTTCATCACGATTGTCATACAGATCGGCAATCGATACTTGCCATGAGTCTTCGTCAAGATACATCACACGCGTTTTGTAAATGTGGCGCATACCGTCTTTCAAGGTCGCCTTCACTTCCCATACACGGTGTTTTTCCCAACGGACAAACTCAGGATTGATATGACCGGGTTTTAAAATCTGGTCATATTTCAGCTTATCTGAGTGCAATTTATAGTCGTTGTAAGGAATATAGATTTCCTTCTTGCCCACAAGCTCCCAGTTATAACGCACGGGTGAACCGTTAAACATGTCGAAATCGTCTGTGGTGCGCAGACCATCGGATACGGTACCCGGTGTATCAAAGGCAACGTTTGGTGCTTTACGTACGCGGCGCTGACCTGTGTTATAGGTCCATGCTTGGCGTGGCAGCGCCTCTTGATCCATGGTTTCTTTTACTAACAGCGCAGTACCAGCCAAACGAGCAGGCTGAGTCACCACTTGTTTAAAGTAGAACAGCGTGTTGCTGGCCTTTAATTGATCAAGGGTGATTTCAGGGCGAGAATATTCAAAACGAATTTCCTCAGCGGTTTCCACTAAGGTGTAGCTGCCATCTGCCGTCGGTGCCGCTTGGCTACGTGAGGTTTCCACATCCACACCACGGAAGCGCAGGATATGGTTCCAAATCGCTTCTAAGCCATTGGCAGGGATAGGGAATGGAATACCAATCGATGCCCCCGCTATACCATTACCCTGTGCAACTAATTCAGCGCGAGTGGCGTTGGCTTTTGTCGCATCATAGACAAATTGTGGCACTGATGCGCTGCGGCGCGTTTTGTACACATTCATCTTGTAAGTATCTGGGTAAAGCTCAAACAGTTTCATTTGACCCGGGGTCAAGAAATCCTTGTATTGGGCTTTGTTCGCATTGGTAATAGTGAATTCAATTTTATCCTCAGGGAAAGGATCGGGGTGATGCATTCCCTTAGTATATCCAGCAACTGGCTTAGTAATACCGCCATCCCAAGCGGGAATAGATCCATCGGCATTGCCGGCTTTTTCTGCGCCTAATGGCGTTAATTCGTTACCTAATTTAGCGGCCTCGGCTTCAGATACCTTTGCCATCGCTACAGGTGCTACAAGGGCCATCATCACGGCACTTGCCAATATCGACAGTTTCTTCATTGTTATAGTCCTTTAGATCGAATACTTGATATTGAAAGAAATATAATCACGATCTGACATCGCGTTGGTTGTTCCTACACCGCCAAAGAAGTTGTTGTAGGATAAGTCTGCGCCCCAACGGTTTTGGTATTCAAAATTCAGACCCAAGGCCACTGACTTACGTCCTTCGGTAAAGAGGAACATAGGATCAGGCGTAATACCGTCTACATCGTGTGAGAAAATCAACCGAGGAGACATGTTCACGCCCGCAAACAAGTTGTTAAAGTCCGCTTTAGCCACCAGACGGTATCCCCAAGCAAAATCCGTTGGGAATGGGTTGGTTTCTGGACCATTGTGCAGCGCTTGGATGATGCCTGGCATATCGGGATTACCGCCAGAACGTGCAGTACCAGGGCCATTAAGACGCAGTTCATCAAAACCTGGCATATCGTGGATCCATACCCCACCGACTTCAGCCAACATCGTCAGGTTATCCAATCCCAAGGTAGGACCGAATAAATGCGTGAAAGTGACTTGCGCTTGAGTGGTATCGAGGCGGATAAAACCGTCAACGGTTTCGCCAGGTTGTACACCATCAATCTGTGAAATGCCGTCGAAATCGGGGCGAATACCCGCGTTGGCTAACTGTTGTGGCATACCCGCAAACAGCAGTTCTACGTCATCGATTTGTAGCGGTTCATCTTGACGGTGAGCGATTTCGGCGCCCACAGAGGTATCACCAAGCGAAGTGTTAAAGCTGAAGCCATAGAGTTTAATGTCTTCAGGGTAAACAATTTGCGCCTTAGAGAAGCTCTTTAAGCTGAGCAGCAATTCACGGTTAATATCACTCGCGTTTTGACCCAGTACCGCAAGATCTGACAACAGTGCGCCAGTGCTAAAGTCGGCGGCTGTACCGCTGATCAGCGGACGACGGCTGTGGTAGTTCATAAAGTAGAAACCAAACTCGGTATCGCCTAACTCAGGGGCGTAATAACCTAGCTTGATACCATATTGGCCACCGTTGCTTGGTGCTTGCTCATCTTGCACTAACGTCACTTTAGTTGGATAAGCCAGAGCCATCGCTACCAATTGCTGTGTAGGAATAGTTTGACCACTGGCGATCATCCCAGCCAGTTTCTGATATTCCTGCGTTAAGAAATCTAAATTGATGTCAGGGTTAGCATTAAAGCCTAACTGCGCGTTCTGGTTATAACCACCGTAACCGGCGAAATCGTTAGTAGCAAAAATCGAACCAGGGGTTGGGATCCAAACGGGTTCCCAATCATATTGATAGAAACCTTCTACCGATAGGTTTTCGGTGATCCCCAATGAGGCCCACACCATACCCTGAGGACGGAAGGCTTCCTTGAGTTCCGCACCTGGCGCGTTCAAGATGTTCAAATCGACAGGGTTGATTTCACCAATACCGTGGGCGATCAGCGTACTTTCACCCCAAGAAACCACTTGGTTACCCACACGGATAGAAAGCGGGTTAGCACCGTCGTTTAAATCAAAATTCGCGTAGACGAAGGCATCCAGCAGACGGATGTCCTTACATTGCACTTCAGACGCTTTACTGTCGCGGCAAGGATCGTATTCTTTCCCTGTTAACGGGTCATTGAAGTCGTAGTTACCATCGTTTAGCTTACGATCGTAAAAATACATGCCACGAACGAATAGGCCATAGTTCTCATACTTAAGGGATAACTCGTGTAATCCTTTAACGATTTCGGATGTAGTATCACCTTGAGAGTAAAGTAAATTACTCAAATCGTTGTTACTAGAATAAGAACCAGGTTGTGCCCAAATCTCAGCAGATGTGTATTTGGTATTGCCAAATGCAGTGTAGTTTGACCAATCAAACTGTGGCTGGTTTACCTTACCAATTTGTCCATCCCAATCGCGCTCCCCTACACGCCAACTGGCACCAGCAGTCCAAGTCGAGTCAAAAGTCCCTTGTATCTCCCCCCAATCGAACGCAACCGCATTAACATTCGACACCATCAATAAACTCAATGCCGACGCCACCCCCAAAGCAAGCGCCGACTTGTTAAAACTTTTTTTAACAATTTTCATTTTAGCTCTCCGTACCCTGCTGGATTCTTTGTTCTTGGAATTACAACCAACATCTTGTTAGCTCACAGGTAACATCATTGTTACAGCAATTAATCCCCATGAGCAAGGCACAGTTAGAGAAAATTTTCTAAAGAATTAAGCACGTAGACACATTTATGTCATCTACTACAGGGATGGGATTTAAATTAGAAAAGCAGAAGATTAAAAAGCGCGGGAAAAAACAGACAAAAAACTTTATATTTCATTAACATAATTACAAAGAAAATATCATATTTCCGTGATTGTAATTAGTCGACCGTTTAAAGTAATTACTCTAAGTAAAAATCAACAATTTATTAGGCTAACTGCTCTAGCGACACAAATTGCCCTTTATCATCGAGCACCAGTTTGAACTGCCCATGAATACCGTTATCGGTTAAAAAACGCCTAAAATGTCGGCCATTAATCCACAGGATCCGCCCCTGACGCTCACGCACTTCAACCTTATCGGCAATGCCTTGATAGTAAGGTAAAAACTCTCGATAACTTAGATTTAGCTTAAAATACAATTCCATATTAAAACTCAAATAATCGGCATAAAACTGGTAGTGGCTATTTACGATGGGTCAATTACAGCTGTAGGGCCAACAAACAGCATGTCGTAGATACCGAGCTATTGCCTTGAATTACCGGCCCCACTGGGACAAAGAACACTCTACTACCCTCGTCAAAAGGCCATCATTTTCAATAGTATTAAGTGTCATACCTTAGATTTAACTTAACTCGTTAAATAGTATAACTAGGGTGCATGGCCTTCAATTTAGCCCTAACTGCTCAATTACTGCTTGGAAGAATGAAGGCAGCATAATGCTGCCCTCTTCATAGCTACTGTGCTAATGCCTTAGATACCTTCTCAAATAAATCTTTCGACAGTTCAGGCAGCGCCAATAATCGCGTTAAACAAGCCTTGATCTTGGCTTGGCGCGCCTCATCAAACTTACTAAATTGGATGAGTGGCGTCACCATACGCGCCGCAACCTGCGGGTTGAGTTTATTTAAGCTGATAAGACATTCAGTTAAAAACTCATAACCTTTGCCATCGGCGCGGTGGAATTGATAAATATTTCCCGCTGCGAAACTGCCAATCAGTGAACGTACGCGGTTAGGATTGCTCATGCTAAAGCTCGCGTGTTGTTGTAATTGACGCAAGCTATCTATCACACCTTCCACATCATGGGTCGCCTGCAGCATGAACCATTTGTCCATCACCAGCGGCGTATCGCGCCAGCGGGCTTCAAACATTGCCATCAAATGTTCGCGGCAAGGTAACGAGCCGACATTCGCCGCACTTAATGCGCCAAGTGAGTCGGTCATATTGGCAGCCTTATCAAACTGCTCAACCACAAAGCTTTCGGCCTCACTACTGACTCGGCTCAACCAGTTAAGACATTGGTTTTTCAGCGCTCGCGCTTTTGTGCAATCACGGTTTACCAATGAGCGATACAGCGCCGTTAATTCATCTTCACAATAGGCGGCAAGCTCTGTGAGCACAAATTCACGGGCTAAAGCTAAGGCATCTAAATCGACAGTGTCGGTTTGTTCAATCAACGCTGAGGCCGATGGTATAGCTAACATTTCCGCCATCAGCGCCTGATCTAACTGCTCATCGAGTAAGGCACCTTTGAAACTGTCTTTCACACGCTCGTCTAATGTCATGGTGTGATGTTGCTGTAAATGCGCCACATTTTGCCAAATCGCTTGACTCACGAGCGCCACCGACGCTTCCCAACGTGCCACTTCACTCGAGGCAAAGCGCATCAAATGCACAAGCTGATCGATTTCAAAGGGATAATGTAATTTAACCGGTGCAGAGAAATCCTGTAGTAAGGATGCCACGGGTTTATGGCGCATACCTTCAAATGTAAAGACTTGCTCTGCTTGAGTAAAATCAAGCACTTGATTTACCAGTGACAGCCCTTTCTCATCTAACAGCTCTAAGCTAAAGGGAATATGCAAGGGTGAAGCACAACCAGCTAACGTTTGTTTGAGGGTTAACTGGTAAGTTCCAGTCTCGGCATCAAAACTGTCGCTTGCGGTAACAATTGGCGTGCCCGCCTGACTATACCAGAGACGGAATTGAGTTAGATCGATTCCACTGGCATCTTCCATCGCCGCGACAAAATCATCACAAGTCACGGCTTGGCCATCGTGACGTTTGAAGTATAACTTCATCCCCGCTTGGAAATGGGCTTCACCCAACAGGGTGTGCATCATGCGAATAACTTCGGCGCCCTTGTTATAAACAGTGACGGTATAAAAATTATTCATCTCAATCACAGACTCGGGGCGGATCGGATGCGCCATTGGGCCTGAGTCTTCAGCAAACTGCTGGTTTTTGATGACTTTAATCGCGTGAATTCGGTTCACAGCACGAGAGCCTAAATCCGAACTAAACTCTTGATCGCGAAACACTGTCAAGCCTTCCTTGAGGCTTAATTGGAACCAGTCACGGCAAGTCACGCGGTTACCCGTCCAGTTATGGAAGTACTCATGGCCGACCACAGATTCAATACCGTGGTAATCATCGTCGGTTGCGGTCAAAGTATCTGCCAACACATACTTGGTGTTGAAGATATTTAAGCCTTTGTTTTCCATCGCCCCCATATTGAAAAAGTCGACCGCGACTATCATGTAGATATCTAAGTCGTATTCTAGGTCAAAACGAGATTCATCCCAGGCCATAGACTTTTTCAGGGACGCCATTGCATGGTGCGCTTTGTGTAAATTACCTTTATCGACAAACACTTGTAGTACCACTTTGCGATGACTGCGGGTGATAAACTCATCCTGCAGCAGATCGAAATCACCAGCGACTAGGGCAAACAGATAGGCGGGTTTTGGGAAGGGATCCTGCCAGCGCACGTAATGACGGCCACCATCGAGTTCGCCTTTTTCAATCAAGTTACCGTTGCTGAGCAGGAACGGAAACGCCAGCTTATCGGCTTCGATTCGCACAGTGTATTTGGCTAATACATCGGGGCGGTCGAGAAAATACGTGATGCGTCTAAAGCCTTCGGCTTCGCACTGAGTACAGTAAGCGCCGTCGGACATATAGAGCCCTTCGAGGCTTGAGTTAGCCTCGGGATCGAGTTGGGTGATGATGGTCAACTCAAATTCATTCAGCGATGTCTCGATAGACAACTGCCCTTCACTCGCGTGATACGTCGCCGCTTGTCCATCAATGGCCACACTCACTAAGGTCAAACTTTCACCATCGAGCACTAAGGGATTGGTGTGGGAAGAAGTGCGTTTGACTTTGCTAACGGCTTTAACCAGAGTGTTTTTACCATCGAGATTAAAATCTAAATCAATGGTTTCGATCGTGAACTGGGGAGCTTGATAATCTTTAAGGTATTTTGCTTGTGCTTGTGTCATGTCGTTCCCTTTAACACTGTTCTAAATAAGAAAAACGCGCCATAAGCGCGTTTTAAGATACGGTAAACAGGCGCAATAACCGCCTATTTAGTGCCAGCGTTAGCCAGCTTTTTTGCATCCGCCATATCTAAGGTGATATAGGCCGTTTCGTCTAAGAAGGCATCCGGTGCTTCAATGTCGTCTTTGTCTTTAATGTCTTCCATCGATTTAACCGCGGCTAAACCATGGGCAACACGACGCTCGTTGGTTCTATCGAGGACTTTCTTCTCATCGGCTTCACGTGAGGCAATGCGCTCACTTTCAACTAAGGAGACAGTTTTCTCTTTATGATGCTTTTTAAAGTCGGCAATATCTTGATTGATATAGTTAAACTCAACATTGTTCTGAATACGGGCAAGGTGCTTTTTATCTAAACTCGCCACCAACTCAGGGGTGATGTCGTTTAGGGTGCCGTATTGCGCCATTGGCACTTTGTCCCAAGGTAAAGCATTCTTCTCTTCCGCCTCACCGTATTCACCCGGCTCTAACGCACTTGGGTAAGCAATGTTCGGGGTTACGCCTTTGAGCTGAGTGCTGCCACCGTTGATACGGTAGAACTTCTGGATCGTGTACTGCACGTGGCCAATCGGCTTCTCGTACATGTCGTAGATTCGACCAAGGCTCTTATGCTGCTGCACAGTGCCTTTACCAAAGCTTGACTCACCAACAATCAGCGCACGGTCGTAATCTTGTAACGCGGCGGCAAAAATTTCCGAAGCTGATGCACTGTAACGGTCAACCATAATGGTTAACGGGCCAGCGTAGGTCGTCTTGCCATCGTTATCACGGTGGGCAGACACTCGACCATCGGCGTCACGCACTTGCACCACAGGGCCCATATCGATAAAGAGTCCCGTCAGTAACACGGCTTCGGTCAACGCACCGCCGCCATTACCACGTAAGTCGATGACGACGCCTTCAACCTTGGCTTCGTTTAACTTCACCAATTCTTTTTCAACGTCCTGGGATAAATTCATATAGAAACCAGGAATTTGAATCACACCCACTTTACGGTTGGCGTATTCACCGTCTTTCGGCTCGATGATCTTTGAGGTTGCGGCACGGTCTTCTAAACGGATTTTGTCGCGCACTAAGGTCAGATTAAACGGCTTAGCGTTAGAGCCACCCTTCTTAGGTAAAATCTGTAATACGACTTTACTGCCCTTAGGCCCTTTGATCAGGTCGACCACATCGTCTAATCGCCAGCCGATCACATCAACAATCTCACCGCCTTCTTGGCCTACACCGACGATTTTATCTTCAGGCGACAGTTTTTCACTGCTGGCCGCAGGACCGCCTGCAATCAAACTCTTGATGACAGTGTAATCGTCTTCAAGCTGTAACTGCGCACCAATCCCCTCGAGGCTTAAGTTCATTTCCATTTGGAAACGTTCAGCATTACGGGGCGATAAATAGCTAGTATGTGGCTCGATGCTACGGGAGAACGCATTCATCACCGCTTGGAACACATCTTCGCTATTGGTCTGAGTCAGACGCTTGATGGCGTTGTTATAACGCTTTTGCAGAATATCAACGATTTCAGGCCATTTCTTGCCAGTGAGTTTCAGATTCAGCGCATCGTATTTAACACGTTGACGCCATAACTCGTTGATTTCGGCTTGATCTTTTGGCCAAGCAACATCTTCCCTATCGTATTCGTAGGCATCACCCGGAACGGTAAAGTCCATCTCTTTGTCGAGCAGAGAGAGTGCGTATACAAAACCTTCGTAGCGACGTTTCTGAACCAAATCAAACATCTTATAAGCAGGCTCGAGTTCACCCGAGCTCAGCATATCGTCAAACTGATTAACGTAAGGTTTGAAGCTATCGACATCGGCTTGCGTCAGCACATTACGACGGTAGTCGAGTTGCTGCAGGTAGCGGTCAAAAATCTGAGCAGAAAACGCATCATCTAATCCAAATCTATGATAGTGGGAACGAGTGTATAAATCCGTCACTCGCTTACTCGCCACTTTATGCTGCGCTTCCTGCTTGAGAGTGGGTAACTCGCTGATTTGAATCGTAGGGGGGACAGCCCAAGCCGAGAATCCGGCAAAAACAGTGGCAATGGATGTAGCCAAAGTGAGTTTTCGCATCAACAAGTTACTCCGTTTGATTAAATGATTACAGCAGGATATGTTCCGCTTTCACTTTTACCGTTAAGCCGCTATCTAGCTGAACATGAATGTCCTCTTTGTTAATGTCGGTGATCACGCCGGCTACTGGCGTCATCCCTAACTTAACATTGACACGTTGCTTCTTCGCTAAATCGGTCAATTGCGCTTGAACTAAGTTAACAGCAGGCTCCGCCTTAGGTGCTGCTTTTGCTGGGCGCTCAGTCTTACGTGCTGGCACGGCAACTTTCTTAGGGGCTTTCTTCGCAGGGGCTTTACCCGCAGGCGCGGCTTTTGGTGCTTGAGCTGCACGCTTAGCTTTTGCTTTATCTTGGCTTTCTTTCAACATCGCTTGAGCATGATCGATATGCTCTTGCTCTAACTCACCGCATGGCTGACCATCAAGATCCACACGTTGTGCACCGGCTTTTACCGATTTCAGGTAGCGCCAGCTGCTGGTGTAGCGTCTTAAGGCAACTCGCAGTTGAGTTTTACTGACTTTAGAATCATCAGCCAACCTTTCAGCCAAATCTTGAAACAATCCGATTTTTAATGGCTTAGTTTCACCTTCAGCAATAAAGCACAAAGGAAATGTTTCATACAAATACGCCAAAATTGCGTTGGTGTCGGTCAACTTATCTGTTGATTCCATCATTACTTCCACAGTTAAAAAGGGACATCGAATCCGAGGTGATAAAAATCAGCTTCTTACGAGTCGTTTATCTTGGTTAAGCTCACATATGAGCCAAAGTACAAATTAGCATTCTCGCCGAGTTAACTAAAGTTAAAAAATATAAGTTAACAATTTTTCACGGCTGAACCTATCAGGCTTATTTCGGCAGTACTCAAAATAAGCCTTATCAGTGCATGCGCTATTATAAGGCGCACGCCACCGATTGCGACTATGAATTATGCGTTATTGTACGCAAATTAAGCAAATAGGCAGTTTTCGAAGCTTTTTACCAATAATTCCAAGCCCTTTTGGTCTTCTTCATCGAAGCGGTCAAAAATAGGACTATCGATATCCAGCACGGCCACAACCTTACCATCGGCGCGGACTGGGATAACAATTTCAGAATTACTGGCCGAATCGCAGGCGATATGACCATCAAATTGATGCACATCGGCGACGCGCTGCGTCTGATTGGTTTGTGCGGCGGTACCGCACACGCCCTTACCCATTGGAATACGGGTACAGGCCACTTTGCCTTGGAAAGGACCCAACACCAGCTGTTCGCCACGCATCACGTAAAAACCCACCCAGTTCAGTTCGGTTAAGTTATCGTTTAGCAAAGCAGAAAAGTTAGCCATGGCAGCCACTAAATCATCCTCGCCCTCGAGTAAGGCCAGCGCTTGACGATTCAGTGACTCATAAAATTGCGGTTTCATAGACTTCCTAAAAAATTATTCGGCAGCGTCGTCCTTCTTAGGCGCTTTTTTCGCTGCATTTTGTTTTGATGGCGTACTATTAACTTGAACCACGCCTTTAAGCAAGTTTGTCAGCTCATCTTTATTGTTAGCAAAATAGAATGCGAGCTGTTCGCTCACGGTTTCATCAATTCCGAGCTGCGCTTTTTGAATAAATGGAATGAGGTTATCGGCGATGTCGAGCATCTTATCGTAGGCGTCAGCCTCCTTTTTCGATGTAAATGTCATCTTCTCCACCCCTTCTCTTACCACGACAAACTGTGTAATAACTGCCATGACTGCCCTCGCACTGTTTTTATATACAGTAATCAGGATGACATAAAGTGAACTAGTGATGCAAGTGTTCTGATTATTCTGGTATTATGAGTACGCTTTTCGTTGTCGAGATGGGTCAAGCAATGTGCTATCTCACCCTGTAATATGGTTTTATTGCGGATTATTTGCTCTCTCAATGGCTTTGGGGCTAATTTAATATTTTTATATGCATGAAAATACAGCAGAAAACTCTGTAATCCTCTGTCGTTCCTGCGACTTAGCCGTTCGAAAGCGCGCCTTACCTACGGGTGTTAGGGCGTTATGCCCGCGCTGCAGCACCGCACTTTATGACACACCATACTGCTCGGTAAACGGCATGTTAGCGCTGTGTATTACCGCGCTGGTGTTCTATTTTCCCGCCAATTTTTTTCCGGTACTCGAAATCCACTTTTTGGGCAGCATTCGTACTACTACAGTGTTTCAGGGCGCCTTTGCGGTATTCGACCAAGGTTATTGGGTCGTGGGATTAGCCGTGCTCGCCGCCGCCGTGATTGGCCCAGGATTATTGATTCTGTCGATCCTCAGCCAGATTTTGATCGTCAAATGGGGACTTGGCAGTCCATTTTGGCGTCGCAGCCTCAAACAGTTATTAAAGCTGCAAGGGCTGCTATCCCAGCTCACCATGCTGGAGATTTATGTGATTAGCTTTTTGGTGTCATCATTTCAGTTATCTGATTTCTCGGATATTTACTTCGGTATGGGCACCTTCTGCTTCACCATGCTTTTTGTAGTCACTCTGTTTTTGCAGCGTGAATACGATATTGAGCATATGTGGAGTCTTCTCATGCAGGAGCGACACTAAGATGCAGCAACAGGGAAAAGACTTAGGCCTGTGCCTGTGCCGAGTGTGCCGGCAGCTCAATAACAGTGAGAATAGTCACTGCAGCCGCTGCGAGGCCGAACTCCATGTCCGTGATCACAGCAGCTTACAAAAAAGTTGGGCGCTGCTGATCACCGCCGCCATTTTGTTGGTTCCCGCCAACCTCTACCCTATTACAATGCTCACCAATCAAGGGCAAGTGCGCCACGATACGATTTTTTCGGGGATTATCCATTTGGTGCATTCGGATATGTTGCCCATCGCCATTATTGTATTTATTGCCAGTATTTTAGTGCCTTGGGTGAAAATTATCGGTTTGGCCACTTACCTCTGTGCCATCAGTTTTAATCTGCCGATTTCGAAAAAGAAACTCATGGTGGGATTTCATGTGATTGAGTGGATTGGCCGCTGGTCAATGCTCGATTTGTTTGTGATCTCCTTGACGGTTGCCCTCGTCAATATGGGGCAATTACTCGATGCAAAGCCTGCACCTGCGGCCACGGCGTTTGCATTGGTGATTTTACTGACTCAACTTGCCGCAAAAGTTTTAGACACTCGTTTACTCTGGGATCGATTGGAACCTCAAGATGACACAAATTGAATCGCCAAAAGTTGTGAAGAAAAAACTCTTTTCGCCGATTTGGCTGCTCCCGATAGTGGCGCTCGCACTCGGCGCATGGCTGGGCATTAAGAGCATCAAAGAATCGGGCATTGAAATTCAGATCCACTTCCCCAGTGCCACGGGGATCGATGTGGGCAAAACCCTAGTCAAATACCAAGGTCTTACTGTCGGTAAGGTAAAAGACATTGGTATCGACGAGGATCTTAAGGGCGTAAACGTCAAAGTCATGATGGACTATCGCGCTAAGCCTTTCTTAAATAAAGAAACCCTCTTTTGGTTAGTCACCCCAAAAGCCAGCATTACGGGTGTTGAAGGCTTAGATGCGCTGTTTTCGGGTAACTATATCGCAATTCAACCCGGTAAAGGCAATACCGCCACCTTCTTCGAGGCTGAGCGTCAACCGCCACCGATGCAGGTGGGCTCAGAAGGGGTAATGATCGAACTGACGGCCGATAAGCTCGGCTCGTTAGACGTGGGTTCGCCAGTGTTCTTTCGTCAGATCCCCGTCGGCAGCGTAGTTAGCTATCGTTTAGATGGCAATGCCAGAGTCATTATCAGCGCCTTTATCCAAGAGCAATATGCGCGTTTAGTGAAGAAAAACTCTCACTTTTGGAACGTTTCCGGCGTAAAAGTCGACGCCAGTTTAGCGGGCATTAAAGTCAACACTGAGAGCTTAGCTTCCATTCTGGCGGGCGGCGTGAGTTTCAGCTCCGATGATAAAGCGCCTGCGGCACAAAATGGTGACAGTTTTGCCCTCTACGATTCCGAAACCAGCGCCCTTGGCGGAATTGAAGTGAGCCTGACCATGACCGATGGCAATGCGATTGATAAAGGCACTCGCATTATGTATCGCGGCATCACCATTGGCACTCTGCAGAGCAAACAACTCACGGCAACCGGCGTGACTGCGGTGGCAAAATTTGAGCCTGAATACGCCAACCTGTTAACCAGTGACGGGCTGTTTTGGCTTGAAGGCGCCGATATTTCGCTCTCTGGGATCAAAAACCCCGAGCGTTTACTCACGGGAAGCGTAATTAACTTCTTACCCGGTACCAATGCCAATACGGCGCTGCCAAGCAGTTTTGCCCTGCAAGAATCGGCGCCCGATCTATTGAAGGCCAAAAAACGTCAGCTCACTATCACCTCCACAGAAAACATGGGCCTCACCGCAGGTGCTGAAGTGCGTTATAAGCAGCTACCTATCGGTCAGGTGCTGGCGGTGAAATTAACTAAAGATCTGTCGGCCGTTGAATATCAACTCGAGCTGCAGCCTGAGTTTGCTAGCTTAGTTCGCAGTGATAGCTATTTTATCCCCGAGTCGGCGCTGAGTATCGATGCCTCACTCGATGGGGTGTCGGTGAAAACCCGCGATATGGCGACCCTCACCAAAGGGGCTGTAAGTCTTATCCCAGGAACCAGCGACACCCCGCTTGCGGCGAATACTCGCCTGTCACTCTTTAGCTCAATGGATGAAGCAAAACAGTTTTTTGCTCGGCAACAACGTCTGTACTTTACCCTCACCAGCGTAGATGGCGCAGATGTCAGCCAAGGCTCACCGATTTACTATAAAAAAATGCAAATCGGCAGTGTGGAGTCGGTCAACTGGCAGAGTAAAACCGAAGACTTTGCGATTAAAATCGCTATCGATAAGCAGTTCCAACCCTTAGTGCAAAAACCTAAAGTGTTTTGGCGCAATAGTGCCGTGGATGTCAGTGCCAGTCTTGCGGGTATTGATGTCGCCGTCGCGCCACTTCAGGGTGCGTTAAAGGGCAGCATCAGCTTAGGTTTGTTGGATAGTTCAACGAGTGAGCCTAATGCAACACTTAAACTATATGAAAGTAAACAGCTCGCCTTAGCGCAGGCTCAAGCCATCAAACTCACCTTACCCGCCTCGGCGAAATTGGCTGCCAAGGCCGCCATTCGTTATCAAGGTCATCAGGTGGGTGAAGTGACGCAAGTTAAGCTCAATGCCGACTTAACCACCCTCACGGCCACCGCCTATCTCTATGGCGACTATGCCGAGCACTTCAGCCGCAGTGATACTGAGTACCATATGGTTGATGCGCAAATCTCCTTAGCGGGGATCAAAGCGCCAGAAACCTTAATCACTGGGCCTTATATTGGTGTGTTACCGGGTAAGAGCAACCAAAAGGCGAGTCAATTCCAGGCCAAATTGGTTGAGAGCAGCTATGCCAACGTAGCCGAAGATGCACTTAAATTTACCTTAGAAGATAGCAACCTAGGCTCAATGAAAGTCGGTACGCCTATCTTCTTCCGTGGCATTAAAGTCGGCCAAATCGATGGTTATAGCCTGTCGTCTCAAGGCAACAGTGTGCTAATGCAAGCGCATATTGAGCCGCAGTACAGTCACTTAGTGAATCAGAGCAGTCAGTTTTGGGACGCTTCGGGCATTAAAGTAGACGTGGGGATTTTCTCTGGTGCACAAATTGAAGCCGGTTCGCTCGAAACCCTATTAGCGGGTGGCATTAATGTCGCTACTAAGGAAACGACGCAAGCAGGTAATCGCTTAAACCAAGGCACAGTGATCCCATTGCAGCACAAAGCCCAGAGCGAATGGCAGGAATGGGCTCCAGCCCAGTAGCAAATCCATTTTGCTAAGGCCTTCATTCAGGGCCTGTATTACGGAACATTAGTGAAGGAACTGTTTTAACTTTAGGTGAGTCATGAAAGGAAAGTACTCAAAATTAATCCAAGAGTATTGTGAGCAAGGAAGTATCTATATTCCTCCCGGGTTTAAGCGCCATTCAGCTTCTCATTTGGCGGTAATCCGGCATGATTCAGGCGAGCCCAAGTTAGTCGCTAAAACCTTCTTTAAGAAAGAAGATCTTAATTATTATATTTCTTCCACATTAATGGAGTTGGTCATTGATAGTGGGGGAAATCTTCCTGCAAAGGTGGTTGATTTCAAAGAAAATATAGAATTCAAGATTGCAAGTAATGGTGCACTGATTAAGTTATAATCCGTGTGTTTGCGTGATAATCAGTCCCGCAAGCTTAGTATCATTTAACAATCAGGCGCATTAGATAAACTCTAATGCGCCTGATTTTTATCCGCTAAAGCGACTGTTTGCATCGCTCTCAATCAGCCTTTCGCCATCATATTCTTAGCCATAGAACCAATAACAGACCGCAATCGCGGCGCAGATCCCTGCAAAATCAGCCGTTAAACCACAGGCGAGCGCATGACGCCCGTGACGGATCCCAACAGAGCCAAAGTAAACGGCCAGCACATAAAAAGTCGTTTCAGTACTCCCTTGGAAAATCGCTGCCAAGCGCCCCGCAAAGGAGTCCACACCGTGGTGCGTCATAGTTTCGAGCATCATGGCCCGCGCGCCTGACCCGCTAAAAGGCTTCATTAATGCGGTTGGCATTGCATCGACAAAACGGGTATCAAACCCGAAAAGACTCACGCCACTCGCAATCAGTTGCAGCAGGTAATCCAACGCACCCGATGCCCTGAGTAAGCCAATCGCCAGCAGCATAGCTAACAGGTACGGGATCAGTTGAATCGATTGGTTAAACCCCGCCTTAGCGCCTTCGATAAACTCATCATAAATCGCCACTTTTCGCATGCCCGCCACCAGCACAAAACTGAAGACTAACAGTAGCAATATCCCGTTGCCCAAGGCAGTCGACACTGTGCCAATCGCGTCTGCCGTTAAGGTCATCAAATAAAAACCACTGGCGACTAATGCCGACAGCAGCACCGCGCCATATCCGAGGACCACGGCATTGAGCAGTGAAAGCCGCTGCACAACAGCGACGATCAAAAGCCCCGCTAAGGTTGAGGCAGACGTGGCGAGCAGAATCGGTAAAAAAATGTCTGCAGGTGCAGCGGCGCCCTGCTGGGCACGGTACAAAAATACCGTGACAGGAACTAAGGTCACCGAGGAGGTATTGAGCACTAAAAATAGAATTTGTGCATTGGTTGCGACAGTTTTGACCGGATTAAGACTCTGCAAATCCTGCATTGCCTTTAGCCCCAATGGCGTGGCGGCATTATCCAACCCAAACACGTTGGCCGTTAAGTTCATCGTCATACTGCCAAATGCGGGGTGCCCCTTGGGCACTTCGGGCATTAATCGGCGCAGCAGCGGCTCAAACACAAAGGCAATCGCCCCAACAACGCCTGCCTTTTCACCAATTCGCATTAATCCCATCCACAGGGACAAAACGCCCACTAAGCCTAGGGCGATTTCAGCAGCGAGTTTAGCGCTGGCAAACATGGCCTCTACCGCGTTGGCAAGCACCTCAATATGCCCATTAAAAAGCTGTACCGCCATCGCCAGCAGCGATGTGAGGAAAAACACTAACCACACCCGATTTAGCACTCTGCCGCTTCCTTATTTTTATCCATGCTTTTTCTTTATGTTGCTGTGATAACCGGTTTTTGATGGCAAAAGCCAAGGGAGAAAATCCCAGCCCAGTAAGGGATTATGATATACTTGCCGCAGTTGATACACTGCCTAATCCCGTTATGGTTCAATTAAATCAAAATTTTATCAATACTATTGCCCAAGAACTGCCTGCCCATCTCTCAATGGATGACTTTATCGCAGCCTGTTCGAGACCACTACGCCGCTCGATTCGCGTCAACACCTTAAAGATCAGCAGTGAAGACTTTAAGCAATTAATGCAGCCTAAGGGATGGACCTTTGAACCCATTCCCTGGTGTGAGGATGGTTTCTGGATAAGCTACGATGAAGAAGAGCAGCTCGGCAACGCCCTAGAGCATATTCAGGGATTGTTCTATATCCAAGAAGCCAGCTCCATGTTGCCCCCCACTGCGCTATTTACCCCGAATGCGAATTGGCAATGTGTATTAGATTTAGCTTCGGCGCCCGGCTCTAAAACCACGCAAATGGCAGCGTTAATGAATAATCAAGGCTTATTAGTCGCCAATGAATATTCCGCTAGCCGCGTCAAAGTGCTCCATGCCAATGTGCTGCGCATGGGGGCCTGTCACTGCGCCCTGACTCACTTCGATGGACGGGTATTTGGCGAGTATCTGTATGAAAGTTTTGATGCGGTATTGATTGATGCCCCCTGCGGCGGTGAAGGCACAGTCCGTAAAGATGCGGACGCGTTAAAATCTTGGTCCCTCGATGAGGTGATCGAAATTAGCGAAACCCAAAAAGCGTTAATCGAATCTGCATTTTTGGCGTTAAAACCGGGTGGCAGTTTGGTGTATTCCACTTGCACCCTTAATCGGCACGAAAACCAAGGCGTGTGCGAATATTTACAGCAAACCTATGGCGATGCGGTGCAATTTGAATCCTTAAGCCAACTGTTTGATGGCGCCGAAAAAGCCACTACGCCAGAAGGCTTTTTGCACGTTTGGCCGCAAATTTACGACAGTGAAGGCTTTTTTGTCGCGAAGTTGACTAAAACCCGCTCGGTGCCGCGCCTGCAACCTGAGCCTAAATTGCAAAAGAATTTCCCCTTTACGGAGGCAAGTGCCAAACAAGCCAAAGCCATTCAAGCCTATTTTGCCGATGATTTGGGTATCGAACTGCCCGATGATCTCATTATGGTGCGCGACGATGAGTTTTGGCTCTTTCCCCATGAGTTTAAAGATTTTATTGGCAAAATGCGCTTTCAGCGGATTGGGGTTAAGCTGGCCGACCACAGTAAACATGGCTTTAAAGTCCGTCATGAAGCCATTATTGCGCTTGCGGGAAAAGCACTTACCTCGGGGGCGACAAACGGCGCTAAAGTCGTCGACGTTAGCGATGAGCAAGCGAAAGAGTATTTGATGGGACGAGATATTCCCCTCGATACGACAGGTAAGGCTCAAGGTGAAGTGATTGTCTGTTATGGCGGCGCGCCCTTAGGCATGGCTAAACATTTAGGCAATAAATTAAAAAACAGCCTGCCCAGAGACTTAGTAAAAGATAAAGTGTTATTGCTACCACCGCAGGCATAATGGTTATAAATCGACCATTTTTTAGCGAGAAATAACCTAAAAAAGGGAATAGAGAAAGTGTCACTCACACTAAACTCAACTACACTGAGTCTATTGTAAAGCGCACTGCATGGCGCTTTCATCTGTAGCGCACGGCTCTTCAACGAGCCATTCCCCTAGGCCCAAACAGTTGGAATCGTTTTGGGCCTTTTTTTATGGGCTTACGCCTAATCGAGTTCAGCTTTTATTTATGGGGCAAACTTCACCGACTAGCACTTTACTCACAACGCGTAAGTCAAGGCTTAGTCTTTGCGGACTCAAGCAAATGCTACACGTCTTATCGGCCGATTAAACGGGCTGCATCCTTAAACAAATTAAAGAAGTTCTCACTGGTGTACTCGGCAAGATCTTCGTAACGTTCTCCGCGCAGTTCTGCCACAAACTCGGCCACATCACGCACATAGGCAGGTTGATTCTCCTGTCCACGGTGTGGAATAGGCGCAAGATAAGGCGAATCGGTTTCCACCAATAAACGCTCTTTCGGCACTTTGCGGATCACGGTTCTTAACTCACCGGCATTTTTAAAGGTCACAATGCCTGAAACGGAAATATAAAAACCTAAATCAATTGCCGCCTTGGCCATTTCCCAGTTTTCCGTAAAACAATGCAACACGCCACCGACTTTGTCCGCCTGCCCCGCTTTGAGCATGTTGATGGTGTCTTCTCGGGCATCACGGGTATGCACAATCAGCGGCTTATTGACTTCAACCGCCAAGGCTATTTGTTGCTCAAAACATTGTTGTTGCAGGGCTTTAGTTTCATCGGCATAAAAATAATCTAAGCCGGTTTCACCAATAGCCACCACTTTCGGATCCATCGCGAAACGGCGAATTTGCTCAACATCGAGGCCGTCTTTCACATCCAGCGGATGCACGCCCGAAGACAAAAACACTTGCTCGAAAGCAGCAACCTTGTCACGCATCGACTCGAATCCCTGCTGGCGCACATTGACACAGAGCATATAGTCGACACCGCGCGCCTTTGCGTTGGCGAGGATGAGTTCTAAGGTTTGTTGATCGGGCGCCGCTTTCAGGCGATCGAGATGGCAATGTGAATCGATAAGCACAGCAATTTCCACACAGAGAAACAAAAAAGGAGCACAAGGATACTCAGCGATGGGATCGAGGTCAAATTCCGCTAAGGCATCACTCAGCACTAAATAACCTGAGCTCGGGATAAGTAGAGTCGCTGAATAGGCATCTTTTCGGGCCTCTCTGCGTTGCTCTGTCTAACCATAGCTCGCTATGGCGTACGACAGAGCGCCTTGATATGCGCAAAAATCTGCGCATTCAGTCAAAAAGATTGCAAACCTTTAAAAACAATACGTTACTGGGTTTGCGTGGATTGTTAAATTTAGATTTTCGACACTCGTTACCCCGAGTTCAGGTTAAATACTCAGTGTAGGCCCTAGCTAACCACAATAGAAATTACATAGTGCAAGTTAAGTCGCCCGAAGCGAGCTCTCGGGATAACAATTTTTCGATATGGTGTTTATGGCTGTCGGGATCAGAAACGATTTTAATCCCAATCCCCACGGGGCGGCCGCCCGATGCGCCCAGCGGATTAATCCACACAACCACGCCACGAAACTCGTTGGAGGTGGTCGCGCCGGGTAAACGATAGGCGATGGTTAACGTCTCACCGAGGTAATGGGTTTCTCCGGTGGCGACAAACAGCCCTGCCGGTTTGATAAACGGCATATAGGCGCGGTAAAGCTGATGTAAGGTATCAAAATTTACGACAAGATCGACCATGGCATGTTACTTATTTGTTATTTCTCTATATTCTAAGACATAACTTTGACACAAGCCTAAATAATTGACACTCGGCATTGCACTTAAGCTATGACACATTCCCATGATTTTCGCCGCCAAGTTCCCTATTTGCGCTTGCACAAACGCATCTTGGTCGCCGTACTTCAATAAAATTTGTCTCAGGAGTAAGTATAAAACCTTAAGAGCATCAATGATTTGTTGTTCACTTATCGTTAACAAACTAGCACACAGATGGCCTGACGACAAACTTTGCGCCCAATCTTTGCGAAAACCTAACAAAGTTTGATAGCGACTCGGTTGTGTCCCATCTGTCTGCAAACTTTCGGCCAACTTTAATGGGCCGCCAACCACACTTAAACACCAAGTCACATCCTCTTGGATCTGACAGTGCTGAATTAACCAGTCTTTGATCAACATCTTAGACGGCACCACAAAGGGAAGCCGTTGGCAGCGACTGCTGATCGTTGCCATTAAACGCGCGGGCGTATCGGAATGTAATAGCAGTAAAGTGTCTTTGCCCGGCTCTTCGAGCGTCTTGAGTAACGCATTGGCGGAGGCTGAGTTCAAGCGCTCGCTATGGTGAATAATAGCGACACGTCGACCACTCTGCTGGGCGGTTGCACTCAGGCGAGTACACAGCTCACGGATTTGGTCGACTTTAATTTGATGACCATCGGCCTCAATTTGATAAAAATCGGGGTGATTACCCGCATCAAATAACTGGCAGGACTTACAAAAACCGCATCCGCCAGTGGCAGTGGGTTGTGAGCACATGGCGGCGCGCGCCATAAACATACTCAAGAGTTCACCGCCATAGGCGGAATCGATACCCACGAGTTGCGCGTGGGGGACTTTTTGGGTTTGTAACTGGGTTAAAAACGCCTGTCTTGGCGCATCGAGCCAAGGCAGGGTTAATACATCAAATCCGCTTTGCGTTACCATGCCATCGCCTGTAACACGGCCAGAATATCTTTATGCACTTCGGCCATGGTTTGGCTGGCATCGATGACGACAATCTGCTCATCTTCGCTGGCAAGCTTGAGGTAAGTTGCGCGCGCCCGTTCAAAAAAGTCGATGGCTTGTTGCTCGATTCTATCAAGCTCGCCCCGCTTTGCTGCGCGCTGCAATCCAAGCTTAGGATCAAGGTCAAGATATAGGGTTAAATCGGGTTTAAAGCCTTTGAGCGTCGCGTTACTCACGGCTTCGACTAAGGGCATTAAGCCGCGTCCACCGCCTTGGTAAGCTAAGGAGGACAAATTATGCCTATCCCCTAACACCCACTTGCCTTCTGCCAGCGCAGGTTTGATCACATTGGCGACGAGCTGAGCTCTGGCGGCGTAGATCAATAAACATTCGGACTCATCACACAGAGGATCGCCTGGGTCGGCAATTTTCACTAAGTCACGAATGCGCTCGGCCAGCGGCGTACCGCCTGGCTCGCGGGTGCACACGGGTGCGAGGCCGGTGTGCTTTTCAATAAAATCGCGAATAAGGGCAATCGCACTCGATTTGCCTGCGCCTTCCAGTCCTTCAACAACGATGAATTTGGCGGATGCTTGGGTCATTTTTTCTTTCTCTGATAAATATCGACGGCGCGGTTATGCTCTTCCAAGGTGGTGGAAAACACATGGGTGCCATCGTTGCGCGACACAAAATACAAATAACTGACCTTGGCAGGCTTAGACACCGCCTGTAATGAGGCCTTGCTCGGTGCCGCAATCGGTGTTGGCGGTAAGCCGAAAATCCTATAGGTATTAAACGGCGTCTCTTCGACTAAATCTTTACGGGTGATATTGCCTTTAAATCTGTCACCCATGCCATAAATCACCGTGGGATCGGTTTGCAGCTTCATCCCCAGATTAAGTCGATTGATAAAGACGCCGGCGATTTGATCGCGCTCAAAGGCTTGGCCAGTTTCTTTCTCAACAATCGATGCCAAGATCAGCATCTGGTAAGGCGATTTAAGTGGTAAACCGGGCACACGCTCCGCCCATGCTTTGGCAAGCTCCTGCTCCATCATCTTATAACTTTGGGTGAGCAGCGTCTTAGCATCGCTATCGGCAGTGTAATGGTAAGTATCGGGGAAGAACTTACCCTCAGGCAGCGCCGAATCATCGCCCTGCTCCATCAATACCGCACTAAAGACTTCGGGAGACAACTGTAAGTGCGGCGCACTCGCGAGTTGTTGTTCCCACTCGGCAATGGTTTTGCCTTCGACTAAGGTCAGGCTGAAGGTTTTCACCTTGCCATTCACTAAATCGTTGAGTAAGTCGGCAATCGACTGCGAAGGAGACATCTCATAAAGACCGGTACGGATCTTCGCCAGCTCTGGGCGCAATCTCAGTAACCATTTGAGTTTCCATTTGTCTTGGATAACACCATCGGTTTCTAACTGTTGGGCCAACTGGTGCACGCTGGTGCCACGGGCAATGGTTAATTCTTTGGCTTCGGTTAGCACTAAGGGGGTTTGGCTGTAATCAATAATCGTTCGATAGCCCCAATAACCAACCAAACAAGCTAAGGTCAGCAAGGTCAACAAAGTAGAACTTGCGATCAGAATGATTTTTTTCATAGTGAGAGTGAAAGTGTTTGTCTAAGATCTGCAGTCAAAGGAGAAGGAGTAAAAGTGCGCGAGTCAATCGCCAGCACATCCACTACGCCTAAGACGCTGTTAGTGATAAATGCCGAGTCAAACTCCACTAAACGCTCGGCGCCAAACGGCAAACAATCGATATTCATCTGCTGTGCAAGTAAGGCTAACATAACTTGTTCGCGCATCACACCCGCGACGCCACAGTACGCCAACGATGGGGTAATCACTTGATTGCCTGTGACAAAAAAGATATTCGCCATCGAAGACTCTATCACCTGCCCAGTGCAATCCAGCACTAACCAATCATCAAAACCTTGTGGTAAGGGCTGGGATTTGATCAACACTTGCTCGAGGCGATTAAGGTGCTTTATGCCCGCCAACAAGGGTTGATGACCTAATTGGATCGCTGACGTCGTAAGGCGAATGCCCTGTTGCTGCCACAAGGCATATTGGGCAGGAATAGGATGAACTGAGACGACTTCAGTGACGTGAACCTGCTCCGGCGGCGCATAGCCACGGCCACCCACGCCCCGTGTGAGCATCAATTTAATACAGTGCTGTGGGTATTGCTTGGCGAGAGTATCGAGCTGTTGGCTTAGGGCTTGACTCATTTGCCAGTCAAACCCGAGCCGAGCAGCGCCTGCCGTGAGACGGGCCTGGTGCTGCTCAAAAAACAAAATGCCATGCGCATCGGTTCGCATCGTGGCAAATAGGCCATCACCATAGGCAAGCCCTCTGTCCATGGGAGCAATGCTTGCCTGTGATACCCCATTAACCCAAATCAAGGGTATTAGTCCTGACTGATACGGCTGGCGACCGCATCTTGCTGATCTTTATATTTCGCGTTTTTACGCTTGTTGTAAGGACGCGCCACTGGGCCACTTAACCGTTCAAAGTTTAACGCACCAATGGTCATCCGTGGACGCAGCGCTAAAGGCAACTTACCACTGTTATAAAACTCGAGCACAATTTTACCCTGCCAACCCGGATCAATTCGGTGCGCAGTGACGTGCACCATCAGGCCTAAACGCGCCAGTGAAGAGCGGCCATCGAGCCAACCGACGATATCGGCAGGCAACGTCACACTTTCATAGGTCACGGCGAGCGCCAATTCACCGGGATGTAGGAAGAAGGCTTCGCCGTCAGGGATTTCGATGATTTCGCTCATCACCCGATCAAGCGCCGCCTGCACTTCCGTACTCGGACCACTCAGGTCGATAAAAGGCGCGGTATGATCTTTAAAGACGCGAAATTGCCCCCCTAATCGCACATCGACACTCACACCAGAAATCGCATCGTTGCTTGGGCGTGGTTCAATCACAATCGTGCCGTTATCAAGGGCCTGTTCAATTTCGATATCGGTTAAGCGCATCTTGCCTTTTACTCCCTGAGTTTTAGTCGTTATTTTGCCAGTAGATGTTGAATACGAGTCTTCAAAATATCGGTCGCGATGCGGTTTTTACCGCCGCGAGGCACGATAATATCAGCGTATTGTTTTGAAGGTTCAATAAATTGCAGGAACATAGGACGCACTGTCTTCTTGTACTGTGAAATCACCGATTCCATTGTACGGCCACGCTCGGCCACGTCGCGGGTTAAGCGGCGCAGGAAGCAAATGTCCAGCGGCGTATCCATAAATACGCTCGCATCCATCAATTCACGTAATTTAGGGTCTGTTAACAGCAGAATGCCTTCTAAAATGATCACTTTTTTCGGCGTCATTTTTACGGTTTCGGCCATACGCGTATGTTCGGTATAGCTATAGCAAGGAATATCAACAGCTTCGCCAGACTTTAGCAACTGCAAGTGCGTGCATAGCAGCTGATGGTCTAACGCTTTGGGATGGTCGTAGTTTGTTAACACACGCTCATCCATGGATAAATGACTCTGATCGCGATAGTACGCGTCTTCGTTAATTACCCCAATCTGATCTGTGCCTAAATCGCGGCGAAGTTCGTCAAAAATCGTCTTGGCAATTAAACTCTTGCCCGATGCTGACGCGCCAGCAATTGCAATAATGACACACTGCTGAGAATTCATACCCTTAAACCTTACTCGTCATCTGATACGCTAATAGAAACTGTTTTTTGACTCTGTTTGAGAGCCAATTCGGCGCCCACTTTACGGGCAATTTCCCGATAAAGTGCTGCCACTTCACTGTCAGGCTCGGCCACAACCGTCGGCGCACCCACATCCATGGCTTCACGGATATTGATGTGCAGCGGCAAGGCGCCTAACAGTGGAACTTGATAACGCTCGGCCATTTTACTGCCACCGTGCGTACCAAATGGGTGTTCTTTATGACCACACTCGGGGCATAAATGGAAACTCATATTCTCAACAATCCCGAGGACGGGGATATTCACCTTCTGGAACATGGTGATGCCTTTCTTGGCATCGGCCAGTGCGATGTCCTGCGGGGTAGTCACAATCACAGCGCCGCTGACAGGCACTTTTTGTGACAGGGTCAATTGAATATCCCCCGTCCCTGGCGGCATGTCGACCACCAGATAATCGAGTTCAGGCCACTGGGTTTCATTGAGCAGCTGCGCAAGCGCGCCCGCCGCCATAGGACCACGCCATACTGCGGCTTCATCTCCACTTAACATAAAACCAATTGATTGAGCGGCAATCCCATGGGCACTGGCGGCGCTCATGTGTTTACCATCGAGGGAAACGGGTCTGAAATTGGGGATCCCGAGCATTAATGGGACGGAAGGACCATAAATATCGGCATCTAAAATACCGACCTGGGCACCTTCTGCTGCCAGAGCTAAGGCAAGGTTAACCGCTGTAGTCGATTTACCCACACCGCCTTTGCCAGACGCGACCGCAATCACTTGCTTCACATTGGCAATCGGTGCAATAGAGGCAATCGCCGAATACACTTTTGGTTGGAAATCGATTTCGCACTCAACTTCGTCGATGGCATCCAGCACCGCGAGTTTGTTGGTGATTGCCATGACAGTATCACGATATTGCGTCATGCAAGGGTATGGATAGACTAAGCCAAGCTGCAAACGCTTACCTTCAATCGCCAATTTATTCACGCATCCTGCGCTCACTAACCCCTTCGCTAAATACGGGTCGATATATGCATCGAGAATGGCCAGAACGGGCCCGAGAAGATCGTCACTTAAACGATAATCAGTTTGAGTTGAAGACAAAAGAATTACCCCCACCAATAAATTTGCCCAAGTGTACCAGATAATGACAAAAACATTAGCGCAGATTTAACCCAATCGACTCAGGTTTTGATGAAAATCATCCTGTAATCGGTTAGTATCTCTACCATTATTTTTGGCCCACCACGATATTTGAGACAAGATGGCAACTTCACAACGTAAAATTCTCGTGACCAGCGCACTTCCCTACGCGAACGGACCGATTCATTTAGGTCACATGCTGGAATACATCCAGACGGATATCTGGTCCCGTTATCAAAAGCTTCGTGGACATGAGTGCCACTATATTTGTGCCGATGACGCCCACGGCACACCGATTATGCTTAAGGCGCAGCAATTAGGCATGGCGCCTGAAGAAATGATCGCGCAAGTCAACAAAGAGCATCAGCAGGATTTCGCCGATTTTAATATCGCCTTCGATAATTATCACAGCACCCACAGTGAAGAAAACCGCGTGCTGGCGAGCGATATTTACTTAAAACTGCGTGCTAACGGCTATATCAAGAGCAAGAGCATTTCGCAATTATTTGACCCTGAAAAGTCGATGTTCCTGCCAGACCGCTTCGTAAAAGGCACCTGCCCTAAGTGTAAATCACCGGATCAATACGGCGACAACTGCGATGCCTGCGGCGCAACTTACAGCCCAACTGAGCTGATTAACCCTAAGTCGGCCGTCTCTGGCGCAACGCCAGTGATGAAGGACACTGAGCACTTCTTCTTCGATTTACCCGCCTTCGAAGACATGCTCAAAGAGTGGACTCGCTCGGGTGCACTGCAAACCGAAATGGCCAACAAGCTCGATGAATGGTTCGAACAGGGTCTGCAGCAATGGGACATCACCCGTGATGCGCCTTACTTTGGTTTTGAGATCCCAGATGCTCCAGGCAAATACTTCTACGTGTGGTTAGATGCGCCTATCGGCTACATGGGCTCATTCAAAAACCTCTGTGACAAACGCCCAGAGCTGAGTTTTGACGAATTTTGGGCCAAGGATTCTAAGGCCGAAGTTTACCACTTTATCGGTAAAGATATCGTTTACTTCCACAGCCTATTCTGGCCGGCCATGCTCCATGGCTCAGGCTACCGTCAACCTAACAGTGTCTACGCCCACGGTTATGTGACAGTGAACGGCGCTAAGATGTCTAAATCTAAGGGTACCTTTATTAAGGCGCGCACCTATTTAGACCACTTAGATCCTGAATACTTACGCTACTACTACGCCGCCAAGCTGAGCAGCCGTATCGACGATCTCGACCTGAATTTAGAAGACTTCGTTCAGCGCGTAAACTCAGACTTAGTGGGCAAACTCGTTAACCTAGCGTCTCGTACTGCAGGCTTTATCACTAAGCGTTTCGATGGCAAGTTGGCCAAGATAGCCGACACCACGCTCACGGATGCGTTTTTAGCTAAGCAAGAGCAAATCGCCGAGTTTTATGAAACCCGCGAATACGGTAAAGCGATGCGCGAAATCATGGCACTGGCCGATATCGCCAACGGTTTTGTCGCCGATGCGGCGCCTTGGCAGTTAGTGAAGCAAGACGATCAACAGGAAGCCGCGCACCAAGTGTGCTCGAACGCCCTGAACCTGTTCCGTATTCTGGTCACTTACTTAAAACCTGTGTTGCCACGTTTAGCGCTGGATGTTGAAGCCTTCTTCCAACAGACTTTAACTTGGGATAGCTTAGGCCAAGATATGGCAGGACACGAAATTGCACCATTCAAAGCCATGATGCAACGTGTTGAATTAGACAAGGTTAACGCTATGGTTGCCGACTCTAAAGAAAACCTGCAAGCCACGAGCGAGCCTGAAGCGCCTAAGGGCCCATTGGCGAGCGATCCGATTAGCGACACCATTAACTATGAAGATTTCGCTAAAATCGATCTGCGTATTGCCCGTATTGTCAAAGCCGAGCATGTGGCCGAAGCCGACAAACTGTTAAAACTGCAATTGGATATCGGCGGCGAAACCCGTCAGGTATTTGCAGGCATTAAATCGGCCTACTCGCCTGAGGATCTCGAAGGCAAGTTGACTGTGATGGTCGCCAACCTTGCGCCACGTAAGATGCGTTTTGGCATGTCAGAAGGCATGGTACTGGCAGCAGGCCCTGGTGGTAGCGATTTGTGGATTCTAGAACCCCATGAAGGCGCACAACCTGGCATGCGTGTGAAGTAAAACACAGAGCACGACTCAAGCTACTGCTAAACCGACATAAGGCCGCATTAAATGCGGCCTTATTTATTGGTAAAAACATCCCTTTACGCTTTTTCTGGGAGCCTAGCCGAATGCGCTCTCGACAAGCGGCTTACAGTGGGACACTATCGCGCCTGTGGCTAAGCGTTAATCGCGAGGCCGCAATCACTAAGCTGTCCTGGCTGAGCTGTAATCGTTGTTGGAATAGCTGTTGTAATAGCTGTTGTAATAGCTGTTGTAATAGCTGTTGTAATAGCCAAGCCGCACTGTGTCGCGGCAACGCACTATGGAATTTTCGAGGAGAAGTTATGGGCAATATCATTGAGCAGTTGTTGTTTTCTGCTTCAATAACCGGTCCCATCTGTTTAATGTTAGCCTTAGGCGTGATGCTTAAACGCACCCAGGTGATTGATGAGCACTTTATTGATGTCGCCTCTAAGCTGGTTTTTAATGTCACCCTGCCCGCGCTGTTGTTTCTCAGCATCATTAGCTCGCACCACGATCTTGCCGCCAGTGCGCCGTTAATCGGTTATGGCTTATTAGCCAACTTACTGTTTTTTATTCTCTCGACCTACGCGACGAAACGATTTTTCCCCGAGCCGAAGGATCAAGGCATCATCATTCAAGGGGGATTTAGAGCCAATACCGCCATTATCGGCCTAGCCTATGTCTCTAATGCCTATGGCGAATCGGGTGTTGCTTTAGCAGCCGTTTATGTGGCATCCATGACACTGCTCTACAATATCCAAGCCGTGATTTGTTTAAGCCCGCGGGGAGAAGAATCGAGCCGCCGCGCCTTTGCGGTGATCATTAAAACCATCACCAAAAACCCGCTGATCATTGCCATTATGCTCGGCATGCTGTTTTATCTGCTGGCGATCCCCGTACCTAAAATGGTTCTAGACGCTGGACAATACTTTGCCAATATGACGCTCCCTTTAGCACTGCTGTGTACTGGCGGCTCACTGGATATTGGCTCGCTCAGACATGAAAAGTATTCCACTTGGTTCTCGACCGCCTTAAAACTGATCTTTGCGCCACTGTTCATCACCCTAGGAGCCTTGATACTTGGCTATCGCGGTGTGGAACTGGCCTTAGTGTTTTTAATGAGCGCCGCGCCCACGGCGGCCGCAAGTTATGTGATGGCGCGGGCCATGGGGGGAAATGCCACCCTAGCCGCCAATATTATCGCCCTCACCACAGTTTGCTCACTGCTCACCTGCACCTTAGGCATTTTTATCCTATCGACCCTAGGACTTATTTAAACTGTGGCTTATTCAAACTTAGGCTGACTGAAACTTAGGGAAAATTTACATAAGACAAAGGCAACACATTAGACAGGGTTAGCGATATCCACAAAATGGTGCACTAAATTAAACTCGCGGGCGAGATGACGCCCCAGCGCCTCAATGCCAAAACGCTCGGTTGCATGGTGACCCGCAGCATAATAGTGAATCCCCTGCTCCACTGCGCTGTGGAACGTCCGCTCGGACACTTCGCCACTGATGAACGCATCGACCCCAAGGCTTGCGGCAATATCGATATAATCCTGAGCGCCACCGGTACACCAAGCTAAGTGCTGGATTTCATCCGAACTTTCACCAATATGCAGTGGCGTTCTGCCAAGTACATCACCTAAGGTCGCGGCAAATTCACTGGCACTGACGGGTAAATCCAGTTTGCCGCGCCACACGAGTCCCTGCGCCACATCTTCAACCGCTTCGGCATCGAGCATCCCAAGTTTACGGCCGAGTGTGGCATTGTTTCCCAACATAGGGTGAGCATCTAGGGGCAAGTGATAGCCAAACAGGTTGATATCATGGGCGAGTAAGGCTTTGATCCGCCGCTGCTTCATGCCGGTGATCACCTCAGGTTCACTCTTCCAGAAAAAGCCATGGTGAACCAAAATCGCATCGGCTTTGAGGCGAATCGCTTCATCAATTAACGCTTGGCACGCCGTCACACCTGTCACTATGGTGCAGATCTCAGCTTTCCCTTCAACCTGTAACCCATTCGGGGCGTAATCTTTAAAGGCCGATACGCGCAAAAAATCGGCTAAATATTGGGTTAGTTCTGTCCGTGTCATTCCATCACCGTTTACACTTTTTTATTGATTATAGGCAGTTACGCTTAAGTTCGTACTGTATCACATGGCTAAATCAACGCGAACCCCACCTTGCAGGTACACCACACGTACCCTATCCCCCGCATTGAACACCATGCCGGGATCATAATCTTGGATCACCATGACTTGCGTGCCATCTTCCTGAGTGATCATCAGCTCCACTAGCTTAAGTGATTGTACCGTAGTGCCACTGCCATAACGATTGCCAACACCAGCACCAATCAAGGCCCCCAATACGGTCGCGATATCTTGGCCTGAACCACCACCAAATTGATGACCAATCACCCCGCCCGCTAAGGCGCCGCCAAAGGTTTTCCAACCTTGGTTTCTGTCTTCAATCAATTGGGTTTCGGTGATATTGCGTACAGAGTTGATATCGCCATAGAGGACTTTTTCGACCGGCACAGCCTGATTACGATCGTAGCCTGCTTGCACGGGAGAAATCACTAAAGCACAAATAAACATAAAGCTCGCTAGTGTAGGTTTCCACATATCCGAATTTCCGCTAACTTAATATAAGGGTCTATTACTGAATCATACGCAATTGTGAACTCACTGTCTTTTCTGAATCACGAATTTGAAGCTTTTCCTTCACCCGAACTCGCCCTAACCGATCCAAACGGCTTATTGGCGATAGGCGGCGATCTTCGCCCTGAACGTTTATTAACCGCCTATTATCATGGCATTTTTCCTTGGTTTAACGCCGACGATCCCATCTTATGGTGGTCACCCGACCCCCGCGCCATTTTTATTCCTGGCCAAGTGAATATCAGCACCAGTCTACGCAAATATTTAAAAAAACAGCCCTGGCGATTCACCATCAACCATGCCTTTACCGATGTGATGGCGGGCTGCGCTCAACCTCGGCGGAAACAAGCCGGCACTTGGATAACCCATGAAATTCAAATGGCTTACCGCGAGTTACATCATAATGGCCATGCCCATTCCATCGAAGTCTGGCACGGCGAGCGATTAATTGGCGGGCTTTATGGCCTTGCTATCGGCCAAGTCTTTTGTGGGGAATCCATGTTCCACCGCGAAACCAACGCGTCAAAGGCGGCCATGGCAGTGCTACAACAGCATCTCATCACAATGAATTTTAAATTGATTGACGCACAGGTGATGAATCCCCACCTTGAGAGCTTGGGGGCCAAGCCAGTCAAACGCGCTGATTTTATTCAACTTTTGACTCGGTTTAGGGATAAGCCCGTCAACCCAGCGGCTTGGATACCGAGTGAGGTCACTCTTGAACTCTAACGCGAGTAACACGCCCATCGCCATTGGGATCAGCCAAATCTTCCCCTGCAGTTATCTTGATGGACAGCAGGAACAACTGTTGGTGATCCAAGAGGAAACCCTCGACCCCATTTTATTTGATCGCCTATTAGCCATAGGTTTTCGCCGCAGTGGCAGCGCCATTTATAAACCACGCTGTCCTCGTTGCAGTGCCTGTCAGCCGATTCGTCTGCCGATTAATGAATTCATGCCTTCTAAACGGCAAAAACGCACTTTAGCCCATAACCGCGATTTAACTTGGCGTATTACCTCAGAGCATACCGAGGCTCAATACGCCCTGTATGAAAAATACATTCGTGAGCGCCACTTCGATGGCCCCATGTTTCCCCCGAGTAAGTCGCAGTATGAGCAGTTCTTATTTTGCCATTGGCTACCGCCAACCTTTATCGAAGTCTATGATGGAAATCGACTTTTAGCGGTGGCCGTGACAGATACGCTCCCCAATAGTTTATCGGCTATTTACAGTTATTTTGACCCCGATGAAGAACGCCGCTCCCTTGGCTCACTGCTCATTTTACTCCAGTGCCGCTTAGCAAAATTACAGTATAAAGAATTTCTTTATCTCGGGTATCAAATTGATGCAAATCGAAAAATGTCCTACAAGCGCTTATACCGCCCTTATCAGATTTTAACCCCTCAAGGCTGGGAGTATTCCCAAGTTTGCTAGGCACTTCCCCTTTACAGCAAGGTGAATTTGCGGCATGATACGCCCGTTTTTTATATTCGAAGGCTAATGGGATAACTAATTAATGGCGAAAGAAGACAACATTGAAATGCAAGGCACTATCCTTGAAACCTTGCCAAACACAATGTTCCGCGTAGAGCTTGAAAATGGTCATGTGGTGATAGCCCACATTTCTGGCAAAATGCGCAAAAACTACATCCGCATTCTGACTGGTGACAAAGTTACCGTTCAGTTGACTCCTTATGATCTGACCAAAGGTCGTATTGTCTTCCGCGCACGCTAATAGTAACCCTTAGTTGAAAAACCCGGCGAGGCCGGGTTTTTTTGTTGGCGAAAGATCAGAAAAATGGCTGCAATTGCAGCCATTTTTATTGGGTTTCAAAGCATTTACGCTTTGCTGGTACTCTTCTCATGCCGTTCGGTATGAATGACGATTTCCCCTTCCTTCGCATCGACATGGGCAATACCGCCATGTTCTAACGCACCGAAGAGGATCTCATCCGCTAACGGACGTTTAATCAGCTCAGTCACCACACGGGCCATTGGCCGCGCGCCCATGCTCTTATCATAGCCTTTCTCGGCGAGTAAGGTTCTGGCTTCATCGCTGACTTCCAGCACCACATGTTTCGCATCCAGTTGTGCCTGCAATTCCACCAAGAATTTATCCACCACTTTGGCAATGATGGTCATGTCTAAATGGTTGAACCAAATGATGGAATCTAAGCGGTTACGAAACTCTGGTGAAAAGACCCGGTTGATTTCCGACAGGGCATCTTGGGTATGATCCTGCTGAGTAAAACCAATGGACTTACGGATCGTTTCCTGAACACCTGCGTTTGTCGTCATCACTAAGGTGACATGCCTAAAGTCCGCCTTGCGACCGTTGTTATCGGTCAAGGTGCCGTTATCCATGACTTGCAGCAATAAGTTATACACATCAGGGTGAGCCTTCTCAATTTCATCGAGCAGCACCACGCAATGAGGGTTCTTAATCACAGCATCGGTCAGTAAACCACCTTGGTCGTAGCCCACATAACCTGGAGGCGCACCAATTAAGCGAGAAACCGTATGGCTTTCCATGTACTCAGACATATCAAAGCGCACCAGCTTCATCCCTAGGCAACTGGCTAACTGGTTGGTGACTTCTGTCTTACCAACCCCAGTTGGGCCCGCAAATAAGAAGCTACCCACAGGCTTTTTATCCGTACCTAACCCACTACGTGATAATCGAATCGCCGAGCTTAAGGATTCAATCGCCTTATCTTGACCAAAGACCACCATCTTGAGATTGCGCTCAAGATTACGCAGTAAGTCTTTATCGGTGGCAGAGACAGACTTTTCAGGGATCCGAGCAATCTTAGCCACTATGGTTTCAATCTCGGCCTGACCGATGGTTTTCTTACGTTTGCTCTGTGGCAACATGGCCATGCGCGCACCCGCCTCATCGATCACATCGATGGCTTTATCGGGTAAATGCCGGTCATTAATGTGTTTTGCCGACAGCTCAGCAGCGCTATTAATCGCCGCTTGGGTATAACGCACTCCATGGTACTCTTCGTACTTAGCCTTAAGCCCCATGAGAATTTTTGTGGTTTCGGCCACTGAAGGTTCATTGATATCGACCTTCTGGAAACGACGCGCCAGTGCACGGTCCTTCTCAAAAATGCTTTGATATTCCTGGAAGGTGGTCGACCCCATGCAACGCAAGTTACCGCTCGATAATAACGGCTTAAGCAGGTTCGATGCATCCATCACTCCGCCCGATGCGGCGCCCGCACCAATGATGGTGTGAATTTCATCGATAAATAAAATGGCGTGCTTATCGGCGCTAAGTTCCTTAAGCAGACTCTTGAAACGTTTTTCAAAATCGCCACGGTATTTAGTGCCAGCAAGCAAGGAGCCTAAGTCGAGGGAATAAACTGTCGCCTGCGACATCACCTCAGGCACTTGATTATTGACGATTCGATAGGCTAAGCCTTCAGCAATCGCAGTTTTACCCACGCCAGCCTCACCCACTAAGAGCGGGTTATTTTTACGGCGACGGCATAGGGTTTGAATTGCCCGTTCAATTTCTTGATCGCGGCCGATGAGTGGGTCGATAATCCCTTGTTTTGCAAGCTGGTTTAGATTGCTCGCAAACTGCGACAACATGCTACGCTCTTCACCCGCTTCGGTTTGATCTTCGATGCGTTCGTGATCTTGATGGGCGTCGCTGTCCTCATTTTTTGAAAAGCCATGGGAAATATAGTTCACCACATCTAAACGACTGATGTCGCTGCGACGCAGCAGATACACAGCTTGGGATTCCTGCTCACTAAAAATCGCCACCAGCACATTGGCACCGGTGACTTCATTACGGCCCGAAGACTGCACATGGAAAACGGCGCGTTGCAGCACCCGCTGAAACCCAAGCGTTGGTTGGGTTTCTTTATCATCATCCATATCCGCAATGATTGGGGTGGTTTGTTGGATAAAGCTTGCTACTTCATCTCTGAGTTTATCTAAATTCGCTCCACAGGCGATTAGCGCTTCTTGAGCCGCAGGGTTGTCTATCAGAGCCAATAACAGATGTTCAACTGTCATGTACTCGTGACGAGCCTCTCTGGCTTGCTGAAACGCCAGATTTAAGGTGACTTCCAGATCTTTGTTCAGCATAAGCACCCCCAAAATTAACAACTGACAACAGAGTAAGCGCTGTTAAGCCTTCTCTAACGAACACAGTAACGGATGTTGGTTTTGTCTTGCAAATTGATTTACTTGTATCACCTTAGTTTCTGCAATGCCGTAGGGGAAAATCCCGCAGATACCCTTTCCCTGGTGATGAATAGTCAACATGATATCTGTGGCTTCCTGCTCATTCTTGCGAAAGAAGATTTGCAGCACTTCGATCACAAAATCCATTGGAGTGTAATCGTCATTATTGAGGATCACCTTATACATCGAAGGTGGCATTAACTCAGATTCCACACGCTCTTCAACGTGTTCTATGTTTCCTGTCTTACCCATTTTTTAATACTAGCCTCTCGTGTTGGCCTCTTCCAATTGCTATCTTCAAATTAATTAGTTGTTACCTCTTTGTTAATTTTAGCTTGACTTCCGCTTTTACTCCTTACATTCTGTAGCTCAGACGGTGAAACAATCCCGTCTATACAGGTTTTACTATCTTACTGGTAAGTAGACAACAGAAGGAAGTGGAAGTATGGCAAGCGGAACTGTTAAATGGTTCAACAACGCCAAAGGATTCGGGTTTATTTGCCCTGATCAAGGTGGCGAGGACGTTTTTGCACACTATTCTACCATTGAAATGGAAGGCTATAGAACTCTAAAAGCAGGCCAACCAGTTCAATTCGAAGTAGAACAGGGTCCAAAAGGAATGCACGCTTCAGCCATTTCACCAACAAAATAACGTTTGGTGAGGCCAATGATCTAAAAGGCAGGGATTTATCCCTGCCTTTTTATTGGGCGATTGTTAGCATTCTCGAAGATTAAGTGTGATAAAAAAGGCCTGCAATGCAGGCCTTTCAGTATGAATGCTAAGTTAACGATAAATCGTTAAGCAATTAATAGCTTGTTCAATGTCTCACTTGGACGCATGGCTTTTTCCGCTTTTGCGGCGTCTAAACGATAGTAACCGCCTAAATCCACTGGTGCACCTTGCGCATTGTTTAGCTCAGCAACAATCACTTGCTCATTTGCGCTTAAAGCGTGTGCTAATGGAATAAAGTGGGCTTGTAACTGCTCGTCTTTGGTTTGAGCGGCTAATGCTTGTGCCCAGTACATCGCCAGATAGAAATGGCTACCACGGTTATCCAGCTCTCCAACACGTCTTGATGGTGACTTGTTGCTATCTAAGAACTGACCGATGGCTTGATCTAAAGTATCCGCCAGTACTTGTGCCTTAGGATTACCCACAGTTTGGCTTAAATGCTCTAAAGAAGCCGCTAAAGCTAGAAATTCGCCCAGAGAGTCCCAACGTAAGTGACCTTCTTTTTCAACCTGTTGTACGTGTTTAGGCGCACTACCGCCCGCACCCGTTTCGAACAGGCCGCCACCATTCATTAATGGCACGATAGACAGCATCTTAGCACTGGTACCCAGTTCGAGGATTGGGAACAAGTCAGTCAGATAGTCACGCAGTACGTTACCGGTAACAGAAATAGTATCTTTACCTTCCTTAATACGTACTAATGAGAAGCGTGTTGCTTCTTCTGGTGACATGATGCTGATTTCTAAACCGTTAGTATCATGCTCAGGCAGATATTGCTTCACTTTAGCGATCAACTGCGCATCGTGGGCACGATTCGCATCTAACCAGAATACTGCTGGAGTATTGCTTAAGCGTGCACGGCGTACGGCTAATTTCACCCAGTCGCGAATTGGTGCATCTTTAACTTGGCACATTCTCCAAATATCGCCCGCTTCAACGTTGTGGCTCATTAACACTTTGCCACTGGCATCAATCACGTTAACTAGGCCATCGGCTGGGATTTCGAAGGTTTTATCGTGGCTACCGTATTCTTCGGCTTTTTGCGCCATCAGACCAACGTTTGGCACACTGCCCATAGTGCTTGGATCGAAGGCACCGTGTTCTTTACAGAAAGCGATAGTTTCTTGATATACACCCGCGTAGCAACGGTCTGGGATCAGGGCTTTAGTGTCGTGCAACTTGCCATCAGGGCCCCACATTTGGCCTGATGAACGAATGGCAGCTGGCATAGAAGCATCGATAATGATGTCGCTTGGTACGTGTAAGTTGGTGATGCCTTTGTCAGAATCTACCATCGCCAGCGCTGGGCGCTCAGCATAAACAGCAGCGATATCGGCTTCAATCTGTGCACGGACATCGGCTGGCAAACCAGCGATTTTGGCGTATACATCGCCAAAGCCGTTGTTCACATCAACGCCTAGCTCAGCAAATAATGACGCATGTTTATCAAACACGGGTTTGAAGAACACTTTCACTGCGTGGCCGAACATGATGGGATCAGACACTTTCATCATGGTGGCTTTAAGGTGCAGTGATAACAACACGTTTTCAGCCTTGGCATTGGCGATTTCACGCTCAAAGAAGCTCACTAAGGCTTTTTTGCTCATCACTGACGCGTCGATGATCTCACCAGCGAGCAGTTTCAGGCCAGATTTCAATACCACTTCTTGACCGTCTTTTTGCGACAGTACGATGTTAACTGTGTCTGCGTTAGCCAGAGTCACTGACTGCTCGCTACCGTAGAAGTCACCTTCGCTCATGTGAGCAACATGTGATTGAGACTCTTTGGTCCACTTACCCATTGAGTGTGGGTTTTTCTTAGCGAAGTTTTTCACAGACAGCGGCGCGCGGCGATCAGAGTTACCTTCACGCAGTACAGGGTTTACCGCACTGCCTTTGATCTTGTCGTAACGGGCTTTGATAGACTTTTCTTCGTCAGTCTTTGGCTCGTCAGGATAATTTGGAATGTCGTAACCTTTCTGTTGCAGCTCTAAAATACAAGCTTTTAACTGCGGGATTGAGGCACTGATGTTTGGCAGTTTGATGATGTTAGCTTCAGGTTGGTTCGCTAATTCACCCAGCTCAGCTAAGTGATCGCCAATCTTTTGCGCGTCAGTCAGTTTTTCAGGGAAATTAGCAATCACACGGCCCGATAAAGAAATATCACGGGTTTCAACCGCAACACCCGCTGCATCGGTAAAGGTTTTGATGATAGGTAACAGAGAAAGCGTTGCTAGCGCTGGTGCTTCATCGGTTTCGGTATAAATAATTGTTGGTGAGTTATCTTTCATGTTACATCCTACATTATTGTAAAATTTAATATTTTTATAATAATTTTATATCATGACGAACAAACATTGGCACGGCGGAATTCTCTATCGAGGCAATCGTGAACGCCTCTGCTACCTCAAAACCCGCGGCAACATCCTCTTTGCGTTCGCCAACGTGGGTAAATCGACTCATTAATACCTAACAAACATTTAGGCGTAGATCACATTTTCAGGCCGACATCATAGAGCATTCGCAGTAATATTCAAATTCCACTAACGGCGAATGCCAAGTACACTGTGTACAGATTATTGATACACGTCCTCAAACTTTTAAGTTCGGTCGTCAGCTTACAGCGACTATTAGCCACAGCATGAACAAAAACAGCACGCCAGCAACCGCATCCAGCCCACGCGCCAGCGGCAAACGCCCCGCTACAGGGCGAGCCAATCCGGCGGATAACCGCAATAGCGCCAAGAAACCCCATACCTTCGCCAAGAATGCCAAGCCAAGTTTACAACAAGGGGCAAACGCCAAGCGAAACAATGCTGAGCGCAGCGGCGCCAAGCCTCGCCCTCAGCAGCGCTCAACGGCTGCACGCACAAAACCCCAAGGCGAGCCGATGATCGTCTTATTTAATAAGCCGTTTGATGTCCTATGCCAATTTACCGATGAGCAAGGCCGTAAAACCTTAAAGGATTACATCCCTATTCCGGGAGTGTATGCCGCAGGGCGATTGGATCGCGACAGTGAAGGCTTGTTACTCCTCACCAACGACGGTCAACTTCAGGCCAAACTGACTGAGCCGAAAAAGAAAACCTTTAAAACCTATTGGGTGCAAGTCGAGGGAGAACCTACGGAAGCAGATTTAGCGAAACTGCGCCAAGGTGTTGAATTAAAAGATGGTATGACACTCCCCGCTAAGGTCAGCATCATGGCGACGCCGAATGTTTGGCCTCGTAATCCGCCGATCCGTGAGCGAAAAAACATCCCTACCACTTGGCTGGAAATTCAAATCCATGAAGGACGCAATCGCCAAGTTCGGCGGATGACGGCCCATATTGGTTTTCCGACCTTAAGACTCATTCGTTATAAAATAGGTCAATGGAGTCTAGATGATTTAGCTACAGGTGAGCATAAATGCATCCAAATGTCTGAATGATGTAGCGCCGTGAGAGCAAGTAAACAGGATATCGCAGTGCCCAACCAACAGATAAAAAGGTGATTAGCGTGGCAGAAAAACTCAGATACAAACCCAATGTGACTGTGGCCTGTATTATCCACGCGCCTACAGAAGATAAGTATCTGTTAGTGGAAGAGTGGATTGATGACGAGCAGCGCTTTAACCAGCCCGCCGGCCATTTAGAAGCGAATGAGAGTCTGATCCAAGCCTGTAAACGTGAAGTGCTCGAAGAAACTGGGCTTACTCTCGAACCCCAAGCCTTAGTGGGGATTTATCAGTTTAGTGCCAGTGAAACCCTCGCTTTTGTGCGCTTTACCTTTTTCGTACAAGTCGATGCACAGCTCCCTCCTCAGCCACAGGATGCGGATATCGATGCCGCCCATTGGCTGAGCTTTGAGCAAATCGAAGCCAAAATGGAGCAGCTTCGTAGCCCATTGGTGCTCGATTGCCTTAATGATTACCGCCATCAGCAGCAACAGGGGCAAACCTACTCCCTCGAATTACTCAATAGTCAGCGTCTAATGGGATGTCAAAGATAGCCCCAAGCGACAAGGCGTGATAGAATACGCCCCCGCGTAAATTCGCGATTCAACACGGCATTTAAACGCTGTTTTAGCAAACACTCGCTCGATGAATCGCCCGCTTGTCTGCCATCAAACACAGTCCAAGCGAAGACGCAGATTTTAACGTGAGAGTGGCCCACCAAGGTGAGCCATTCTCACGGCTAACCAATACATATACTCAATGGTTTTTAGGATCTATGACATCAATCGAACCCACTCATACAGGAAAAAAAGTCATTGTCGGCATGTCCGGCGGTGTTGATTCATCTGTTTCAGCCTATTTGCTTATGCAGCAAGGCTATCAGGTTGAAGGCCTTTTCATGAAGAACTGGGAAGAAGATGACAACGACGAGTATTGCGCGGCCGCCGAAGATTTAAAAGATGCTCAAGCCGTATGCGACAAGCTTGGGATCAAACTGCACACGGTCAACTTTGCCGCCGAATATTGGGACAATGTGTTCGAGTACTTCCTCGCCGAATACAAGGCGGGTCGTACCCCTAACCCCGATATCATGTGCAACAAAGAAATCAAATTTAAAGCCTTTTTAGACTTTGCCGACGATATCCTCGATGCCGACTACATCGCCATGGGTCACTATGTGCGCCGCCGCGATAATGCCGATGGCACCACGCAAATGCTGCGCGGGGTCGATAACAACAAGGATCAGAGCTACTTCCTCTATACCTTAAGCCATGAACAAGTGGCGCGCAGCTTGTTCCCCGTAGGTGAACTCGAAAAGCACGAAGTACGTGAAATCGCTAAAAAAATGGGCTTAATTACCCATGATAAGAAAGACAGCACCGGCATTTGCTTTATCGGTGAACGTAAATTCACTGAATTCTTAGGCAATTACTTACCGGCGCAACCTGGCAATATCGAAACCGCCGAAGGCGAAGTCATTGGCAAGCACCAAGGCTTGATGTACCACACCTTAGGCCAACGTAAGGGTCTGGGTATTGGCGGCATGAAAAACAGCAATGACGATCCTTGGTACGTGGTGGATAAAGATCTAAAACGTAATGTCTTAGTCGTTGGCCAAGGTGGACATCACCCACGTTTGATGTCAAACGGCATGTTCGTCAATCAATTGCATTGGGTCGACCGCAAAGGCCCCGCCGAAGGCAGCCAGATTGTGGTGAAAACCCGTTACCGCCAGCAGGATATCCCCTGTACCCTCACCTATCTTGATGACAATACCCTCAAGGTGGTGTTTGACGAGCCTGTTGCCGCCGTGACGCCTGGCCAATCAGCGGTATTCTACGATGGCGAAGTGTGCCTAGGTGGCGGGATTATCGATCAACTGATCCGAGGATAAGCCGTGAACGAGCAGCTCCATAATCGCACGATGGCCTTTGCAGGAATACTGCAGGCCATTGCGCAAGTTCAGCATTTAGCCCGTCATGGTGAGAGTGACACTGATGAGCTGGCGGCCAGTTTAAACACCATTTTAGTGACCGACCCTGAAAGCGTCGCCGATGTTTATCAAGACAAGGCCGCGCTGCACAAAGGTTATAAGCTGGTGTTAAACCAACTGGGCGACAGCAGTCAAAAAGATGTGGAAATCACTCGCTATTTGGTCGGCATTTTGGCCCTTGAACGTAAATTAACCCGTTCGAATAGCGGGTTAGCTATGCTTGCCGAGCGCATCAATCAAGTGAATCGCCAGCTACATCATTTTGCGATCACCGACGAGCAAGTCATTGCCAATCTGGCCAGTATTTATAGCGACATTATCAGTAATCTTGGACCTAAGATTCAGATCTCAGGCAATCCGCTGTGCCTGCAACGTCCGATAGTACAACACAAAATTCGCGCCCTGCTGCTAGCAGCCATGCGCAGCGCCGTGTTATGGCGACAACTGGGCGGTAAACGTCGACACTTAGTCTTCGCCCGTAAAGCCATCATAGACGCAGCCAAGAAAAGTCTTACCCTATAATAAAATAAGTTTTCATCAAGGAGCTTCACATGGATCTTTCCGCACTAACTGCTATCTCTCCGGTAGACGGCCGTTACGGTAGTAAAACAGCGTCATTGCGAGGGATTTTCAGCGAGTTCGGTCTTACTAAGTACCGTGTTCAAGTTGAAATCAACTGGTTAAAATTACTCGCCGATTGCCCAGAAATCACCGAAGTGCCGCCATTGAGCGAGTCTGCTATCGCGGTGTTAGATGCAATTAAAGACAATTTCAGCGAGCAAGATGCGCTACGCGTGAAAGCCATTGAAAGCACCACCAACCACGACGTAAAAGCGGTTGAATACTTCATCAAAGAAAAAATCGCAGACAACGCCGAACTCGCCGCTGTGGGTGAATTTGTTCACTTCGCCTGTACCTCTGAAGACATCAACAACCTAAGCCACGGCTTAATGTTGACCGAAGCCCGTGAGCAAGTGGTTCTGCCATACTGCAATGAACTGCTCAGCGCCATCAAAAAACTGGCCGTTGAATACCGCTCAGTGCCATTGATGTCACGCACCCACGGTCAACCCGCTTCGCCTTCAACTTTAGGTAAAGAAATGGCCAACGTTGCGGTACGTTTAGAGCGTCAAATCAAGCAGATCGCAGCTGTCGAAGTCATGGGTAAAATTAACGGCGCCGTGGGTAACTACAACGCCCACTTATCTGCTTACCCAGAAGTGAACTGGCATGCGCTGTCGGAACGTTTTGTTACCAGCTTAGGCCTGCACTGGAACGCTTACACCACACAAATCGAGCCACACGATTACATCGCCGAACTGTTTGATGCTATCGCGCGTTTCAACACTATCCTGATTGACTTCGACCGTGACGTTTGGGGTTACATTGCCCTTGGTCACTTCAAGCAACGTACCGTTGCCGGTGAAATTGGTTCATCAACCATGCCACACAAAGTCAACCCAATCGACTTTGAAAACTCTGAAGGTAACCTTGGAATTGCTAACGCACTGATGCAACATTTAGCGTCTAAGCTGCCAGTATCAAGATGGCAACGTGACCTGACCGACTCAACCGTACTGCGTAACTTGGGCGTGGGTATTGCCCACTCGCTGATCGCCTACCAAGCCACCTTAAAAGGCATTAGCAAGTTACAAGTGAACGAAGATCATTTACGTGCCGAACTCGACCAAAACTGGGAAGTCCTAGCCGAGCCAGTACAAACCGTTATGCGTCGCTATGGTATTGAAAAGCCATACGAGAAGTTAAAAGAACTGACTCGTGGTAAGCGTATCGATGCCCAGCAATTAGCAGTATTCATCGACGGTTTAGCCCTGCCTGAAGACGTGAAAGCAGAGCTGAAGAAGATGACGCCAGCCAACTATATTGGCCGTGCTGAAGCCTTCGTCGACGAGCTTAACTAATATTTTTAGCTCAGCGGAGTTTGCTAAGTCACAATAGCAAACATGCGCGAGCTGATATTGTTTATCAGCCATAAATAAGGATTAAGGCGGTTACATTCGATGTAGTCGCCTTTTTTGACACTATGTATACACTCAATCTCGATATCGCCCAGTTCCTCAAGGAACACTGGCAACAAAAACCTGTAGTCATCAAGGGTGCCTTCCCTGACTTTGAAGATCCGATCAGCGCAGATGAGCTTGCAGGCCTTGCCTGTGAAGAAGAAATCACCTCGCGCATCGTGGTCACTCAAAAAGACAACTGGGAAGTGATCCAAGGCCCGTTCGAGGATTACGAAAATTACGGTGAAACCCACTGGCAATTACTGGTGCAAGCCGTAAACCATTGGTATCCGGACTCTCAGCCATTAGTGGAAGCGTTTCGTTTTCTGCCCGACTGGCGATTCGATGATTTGATGGTGTCATTCGCAACGCCAAGTGGCGGTGTCGGTCCACACGTTGATAACTACGATGTGTTTATCATCCAAGGTGAAGGCGAGCGTCGTTGGACTGTGGGTGCTAATACGCCGCAACAACGCCGTGGCGGTAACCCGAACTCGCCACTGGTGGAAGACTTCGAGCCCATCATCGACGTGGTATTAGAGAAAGGCGACGTGTTATATATTCCGCCTGGCTACCCACACTGCGGTGAAACCTTAACCTTAGCCTTAAGCTACTCAATTGGTTACCGCGCGCCAAGCCAACAAGAACTCGCCAGTGAAGTTGCCGATTACCTGCTCGACAATAACTTAGGTCAGCAGCGTTTTACCTCTGCGACTGAGCCTGCGAATCCTGGCGTGATCAGTCAAGATCATCAGCTCGGGATCATGTCGCTGTTAAGCCAGCTCGCTCAAGATCCAACAAGCTACCAAGTGGTGCTGGGTAAATTGTTGAGTCAAAACCGTTTTGAACTGGATATTTGTGAGGGTGAAGAAGCCTATAACGCCGGCGATCTGCAGGATGCGTTCGAGCAAGGCGCTGGCGTTAATCGTATCGGCGGCTTAAAAGTGCTGCGTTTAGAAAACGACACTCAATCTCGCTTATTTATCAATGGCGAAATTTATGAGCTGCCCAATACGCCAGAAGCCGTGTTAACTCAGTTAAGCGACCATGTTAGCTTTGATAGCGACAGCGCCATGGCACTGTGTGAATATGCCGAAGTGCAAACGCTACTGCTCAAGCTAATCAATCAAGGCTTATATTATTTAAGTGACGATGAAGCTTAACCCTTAGCGCACTGCTGCGTTAGGTCGACAGATTAGCGTCACCCTGTCTCGTCCTAAGATAGGTTGACAGTTTTTAGGCCAGCTCCAGTAGCTGGCCTTTTCTATTGTGCACCTGATTAGGGGTTGCCATATTCAAACTCAGATGCGGTCTCATA